>DATADG010000243.1:0-17668 GCA_036258655.1 Gemmatimonadales bacterium
GGTACCTTGCCAAAGTCCACAAAGTACTGGAAGTGGACCTGGGCCAGCGCCGCAGCGTAGGCGATTGCGTCTTCCGGCGTGATCGTTCCATTGGTCTCGACCGACACCGTCAGACGATCGTAGTCGGTGCGCTGACCGACACGGGTTTCCGCGACCGTGAAATTGGCCCGGCGCACCGGATTGTAGATGGCGTCGATCCGGACCAGATCGATTGGAAGTGAGCGGTCGGCCGGATGCATTTCGGACTCGACATACCCACGGCCCTTGTTGACGTAGAGCTCCATGCTGACGTCACGGTCATCCTGGAGAGTGAAGAGGAGGTGGTCGGGGTTCTTGATGACCACCGATCCATGCTCCTGGATGTCGCGGGCATAGACCGGGCCCGCACCTTCGCGCCGGATGTGGAGCACCGCGTCGTCAACGTTGTCGGCCAGGACCAGCGTGAGCGCCTTGAGCCGCTGCACGATCTGGTGCACGTCCTCCAGCACGCCCTGGACGGTCTGGTGCTCGTGGACCACGCCGTCCAGGCGAAATCCCCACACGGCGCTCCCCCGGAGGGACGAGAGCAGCAGCCGTCGAAGCGAGTTGCCCAGGGTGTAGCCGAAGCCACGCTCGAGGGGCTGCAGCCGGAATTCGGCGGCGTTGGGATTGTCGTCCCGCTTCGTCATCTCGACGAGGTGGGGGCGAACCAGTCCGGTCAGATCGATAGTCATTGTCACTTCGTGAATGCTCCGTCTCGGTTCTAGAGTCGAGGTCAGACCCGCCGCTTCTTGGGCGGGCGGCAGCCGTTGTGCGGAATCGGGGTGACGTCCCGGATGGAGACCACCCGAAGCCCGACCGAGGCCAACGCCTGAATGGCCGACTCCCGTCCGCTTCCGGGCCCTTGCACCCGCACATGGACTCGGCGCAGGCCGAGATTCATTGCCTCTCGTCCACAGTTCTCTGCCGCAACCGTGGCGGCAAACGGAGTGGACTTCTTCGAGCCCTTGAACCCAGCCTTGCCGGCAGAGCCCCACGCCAGGGCGTTGCCCCGCATATCTGTGATCGTAATCAGCAGATTGTTGAAGGTTGCCGAGATGTGGGCGATACCCTCGGTGTCGACAACCTTCTTGGACCGTTTCGGACCCGGGGCTTTGGCCGGAGCAGGAGCCGTCATCTTACTTCTTCGTCACTTTCTTCTTGCCGGCGATCGCGCGCCGGGGACCTTTCTTGGTCCGTGCATTGGTATGGGTCCGCTGGCCCCGCACCGGGAGACCGCGGCGATGCCGAATGCCCCGGTAACTCCCGATATCCATCAGTCGCTTGATGTTCATCGCCACTTCGGTACGGAGCGCGCCTTCAACCTTGACCGAGCGCTCGATCATCTGCCGGAGCCGAGCAACTTCGGCATCGGAGAGATCGCGAACTCGGGTATCAGGATTTACGCCCGTCTCGCCCAGAATACGGCTGCTGGTGGGGCGGCCGATGCCAAAAATGTAAGTGAGCGCGATCTCGACTCGCTTCTCGCGCGGGAGATCTACGCCGGCGATACGTGCCATGATCAGCCTTGCCGCTGTTTGTGCTTGGGATTGCGCTTGCAGATGATGCGGACCACGCCTTGGCGCTTGATGACCTTGCAGTGCTCGCAGATCGGCTTGACGCTGGAACGAACCTTCACTCGAATCTCCGGCCAGGTTTAGGGCTAGCAGGGCAATATAGAATTGCCATCAATGCCACGCAACCCAAGCCCCCGCACGGACAAAGCGGGTCAGCCCACGACTCGAAACTCCACCAGGCTCCACTCACCCTCGGTTCGACGGTACCCGAGCAAAATCACCTGAGCCCGGATGTTCTGAGTTCCGGCCACTCGATATCTCCGTTGCAGCTCCACGTATCCCCGGCTCGCGCCAACTTGGCGTGCGGCCCGAACGACTGTCTCCACTTCCTGACCCGAATCCAGAAAATTGGACAGGAGGGCGGCCGCCTGTTCCGGACCCAACGCCACGGAGGGTTCCGCCCCCGGCAACTGGATGACCAGCCTCGAGCTCTCCGCGACGAGGGCGCTCACATCATGAGCAAACCAGGCGCGACGAGCCCGCTCCGCCGCTTTCTGGAGGTCGTCCTCCTGCGCGTCGACCAGGACGGGCGTCGCCATCAGCAATAGCATCATCAGGATGTGGCGCACCGCGTCTCCTTCATGAGCTCCTCCAGGACGGCCGCCGGGTCTTCCGCATACAGGATGGGACGCCCGACAACCAGGTGCGTGGCTCCGTTGCTGGAGGCGTCCTTTGCGGAGGCCACCCGGGCTTGGTCTCCCGGTGGATCCGAGCGCCGTCTGATACCAGGGACTACGATATACAGCTCCGGCCCGAGCCGTCGACGCAAAAGCGATACCTCGAGAGGTGAACAGACTACACCGCGCAGGCCAGCCAGTGCGGCAATCAACGCCTGGCGTTCGACTTCCTGCAGGAGGTCCACTTCATTCCGCCCAACCGTGTGGGCGTACGCAGCCGAATCATGCGAGGTCAATACCGTCACTCCGATGATGGCGAGGTCGCTTCCGGCCGCGACCACCGCCGCCTCCAGCATGGCGGATCCTCCCAGCACGTGAACCGTTGCCATGGAAACACCCAACTCGCGCGCCGCGGCGACCGCACCGGCAACCGTGTTGGGAATGTCGTGCCACTTGAGATCGAGGAAGACCTTGAGTCCCCGATCAACCAGAATCCGGACGAACTCGGGACCCTCACGGGTCATCAGGATGGAGCCGACTTTCACCCAATGAAGCTCCGGTACTCGATCGAGCAGCCGGAAGGCGTCGGAGGCTCGGGGGACATCGAGCGCGAGGATCAGTTCAGACACCCTCGCGCTCCAACTCCCTCACAATCCGCTGCGGCAGCCGCGGGTGCGCCATGGCAGCTGTTCCCATGGCGACCAGGGAGGCTCCGGCCCGAAGGTATTGCCGGACATCGGCCGCGGACCGCACCCCACCTACGCCGATCACGGGGACACCAGGGATGCGCTCTACTACCCGCGTCACCGCCAGCACTCCAACGGGAAGCAGGGCCGGTCCGCTGATTCCTCCACTGGCATGTCCCAATCGCTGCCGGCCGTCGGCGAACGAGAGGCTGCCAGGAATCGTGTTCACAACGGTGACCGCATCTGCTCCGGCGTCTCGGGCCGCCACTGCCATGGCGGCAATATCGGGCAGCACCGGTGAAAGCTTCGCAACGAGCGGACGAGTGGTGCAGGCACGGCAGGCGGAAATGATCCGCTGAACGCATCCCGAATCGGCACCAAACTCGATCCCTCCGGCTGAGGTGTTGGGGCAGGAAAGATTTAGCTCAAATGCCGTGATCACTGGCGACTCATCAAGCCGCCGGACAACCTCGGCATATTCATCGATAGTAAAACCCACCACGTTGACCAGCACCTGCGGCCGGACGACATGGCGGGCGAGCCACGGGAGATAGTCGCTGCGAACCCGCTGGACACCCGGATTGGCGAGGCCGACAGAATTCAGCATGCCTCCGGAGAACTCTGCCACTCGCGGCGGTGGATTACCCGGTCGAGGCTCCAGGGAGACTGCCTTGGTGACCAGACCCCCGAGGCACTCCAGGTCCAGCACGCCATCCAGCTCTCGGCCAAAACCCGCGGTACCCGCGGCGAGCAAAAGCGGATTCTGGAACCTCCGACCAAACAGCTCCCGAGACAGGTCCGCTCCGGTCACGGCTCAGGAACGTTCGATCCTCCCGGGACCGGCTGAGGTCTGCGGCGACGCCCACCCGTTGGAGTGGCTCCGGGTCGCACCTGAGGGGATTTTGCTGCCGCCAACGTCGCAGCAAACGCGCCGAGCGAATCCTCCAGCTGTTGATAGTCCGGAGTAGCTTCCCCGCGAATGGTGGCAAGGTAGGGACTGTCGAAGTAGCGCTCTTCCAGAAGCAGCTGCGCACTGTCAATCCATCCGGCATTCAGCTGTTGCGCCGCGAGGATAGCCTTCGGTGCATAGGGGGAGACGGGCCACTGCTCCGGGATCCGGCGAAACAGCGCCTCCGCCAGAACGGGCGCGCGCAAACTGTCTCTTGCCGATTCGGCGGCGAGGAACAAGCGCAAGTCGCCCTGAATCGAGTCCGGCGTAACCTTGGTGGCAACACTGTGGACGTCCGCGACGACCGCCGTGAACCGGGCGATGTCGACGGAGAGGGTCTTGAAGCGAGTCGACAGCTGTCTCAGCGTGTCCAGAAGTGAAGGCAGCTCGGATTCTGTACTGACGCGCGCGAGCTGGAGCCCGACAAGCGCGAGGCCGGCCCGGCCGGCAGTCTCACTATTTCGACCGATGGCCATCGCCTCGCGAAAGCGGCGGGTGGCGCGCGCCGAATCAACGCGGATTAGACGGAGGCCATCGTCCAGCAACATGCGCGCACGAAGATCTGGCGTACGGTTCGGTAGCTTGCCTAGGCGATCCAGAAGGTGGGAGGCGGCTGAAGGATTGTTCTCCGCTACCAGCACCACCACCGAGTCCCAGCGCCTCGTCGTGTCTCCCTGCGCGATCAAGGAGTCGGTCAGTGCCATCGCTTCCCGGACTCGGCCGGCCCCCGCCAGCGCAAGAACGCGCTCGGCAGCGGCTCGCGGCTCGGTCAGGCCAGACAAGGCGCGGATCGCTTCTTCATTGCGGCCAGACTGCCGTAGGAGGCTAGCATGATGAAACCGGGCCTCGCGCCGACGCTCAGCAGATTTGCTGTCCAGCAGCTGGCTGAAGGCTGCATCAGCGGCAGCCAGATTCCCCAAGGCGACGTGACACCGTCCATGTGCGAGCAGCGCTTCTTCGGTGAGATCTGATTTGCGATCCGTGAAAGCCGCCTCGCCCAGTAAGGCAATGGCCTGCTCACACTGACCCATCCGGCCGAGTGCGATTCCGCGTAACAGAGTCGCTTCACGTGCGTATTTGCTGGTGGGGTGGCGAACCAGGACTGATTCCGCCTTGGTAGCTACCTGTCCCCAGAGACTGCTGGCCTGGAGGGTTCGACCCTCACGCTCCGCCTGGCGTGCCGACCGCGCCAGGCGGTTGGCGTTGTACATGCCATTGTAGTAGACGCAGCCGGCCAGCGTTCCAATCAGGCCCGCGCCAGCAAGGAGAATGAGCAGGCGAAATCGGCCTCTCACGTCACCCTCCAGACTCGATGGCATGACTGGTCTTGCGCTGATACTCGAGCAAATAGTCGACAATGGCGTCAGCCAGCGCCGACGCCATTGCCTTCTGATTGGCATAGGAGGTCAGGAATCGGCCGTCCTCGGGATTGGTACTGTACCCCATTTCCACCAGTATGGCGGGCCGGCGGGCAGTAGTCAGCACTCGAAACCCGGCCTGCTTCACCCCCCGACTTTCTCCAGTATGCACCTTCTTGAGCCGCTGCTGGACCAGCTCCGCGGCGCGGGCAGACTCCCGCAGGTGCTCGTTCAGCTGGAGGTCCTTGAGAATGAAATTGAGCCCTCCCTCCCCTTCACCTTCCGTAGACTCTCCCTCGAACCGGACCGCCTCGTTTTCCATCTGGGCCACCCGCGCAGCATCTTCGGTTCGTGCCTCGGCAAGAAAGTAGGTTTCAAACCCTCGGATATCGGTGTACCCGCGGCGGCGGGCCAGCGAATTCACGTGCAGGCTCACAAAGAGATCACACGACTCGGTGCAGAAGCTCCCGCGGTCGTCCAGCGAGATCAGCGTATCGGTAGTGCGGGTCATCTGAACCCCGACTCCTCGACGCTTGAGCTCGTTTCGCAGCAGCAGGCCAACCTGAAGCGTGACATCTTTTTCCCGGATACCGCGCGGGAAGAAAACCCCGGGATTGCCGGGGTCGATTCCCCCGTGACCCGGATCGATCGTCACGATGTGACCCGGCCGAAGGCCGTTCGCCAGTCGGGTCTCACGTGGTGGCGGGCGGGACGCCACCGGTCGCTCCCCGGATGCTGAGACGATCAGTCTGGCACGACGCGCATCGTACCGGTACTGATTGCCTGCGGAAGCGGGAAGGATTTCCGCTACGAATTGCAGCGGAAGGTAGAGAGTGTCACGAGAAACCGTTGCCGCCGCGGCCATCGGGCGCAGGCGGGTACCGATAACACAGAGCGGGGCGCCGACCAGGAACCGAAACGTTTGCCGCGCGAGACTCACCTCGGCCCAGCCATCCGCTGTCCGGGCAGAGCCTTCGAGAGCAGCCATCAACTGGGGAGCAGCCATGACCGGAGCCCCGGTATAGTCCGCCCGTACAGGAATGCGAGATTCCCCGTGGGCTCCCGCAATCGTGACGACCAGGGGAGCCGACCCGGGCTCTCCTGATAGGATTGCCAGTAGCATCAGCAGTTGCGTCACTGGCGGCCTCGGGCAGAGATGGCACGGGCCACCTCGCGCTCCTGAATCTTACGCTTGATGGTCTCGCGCTTGTCGTGCTGCTTCTTCCCCTTGCCGAGCGCGAGCGCGACTTTGGCCCTGCCGTTCTTGAAGTAGAGCTCGAGAGGAACTAGTGTGAGCCCCCGCTGCTCCACCGCACCGATCAACTTTTCGATTTCTCGCCGGTGAAGGAGAAGTTTGCGGGTACGCACGGGATCATGGTTATACCGATTGCCTTGCTCGTAGGGTGTGATGTTCATGCCGTCGAGGAAGACTTCCCCATTCCGCACCCGGGCATAGGCCTCCCGGATCGACGCCTTGCCGTTTCGAAGCGACTTCACCTCGGTGCCGGTCAGCACGATCCCGGTTTCCCAGGTCTCCAGGATATGGTAGTCGTGCGTTGCCTTTGGGTTACGGGCAACCGACTGTTTCCGGTTCTCGGAGGTGGTGCTGTCGCGGCTCACGGGAGGTTTCCTAAGCAAAGGATAGACCACCACTTCCGGCGGGTCAACGACTCGAAGGCGGAGCGGACGGAGAAGCCGGAGAGCAAGGACTGGGAGAAAAAACGAAAGAGCGGAGATCCGACCGCTGGACCTTTCCGCCCTATCCGTCTGCTCCGGCTCTCCAGATGCCGAAGGCGGGACTCGAACCCGCACGGGCTTGCGCCCACTGCGCCCTGAACGCAGCGCGTCTACCAGTTCCACCACTTCGGCGAGCCTGGCAAAGTAGCGGGCGGAAGGGATAGGGTCAATGTACGCGGGAACGATGGGAATCCTTGCCGTCCATCCCCTTGTTCCCGTCCTTCCCGTCCTTCTTAATACCGTGCCATACCCGGCTGGATCCGATCTGCCCAGGCATCGATTCCTCCTGCCAGACTGCGCACCCGGTTGAAGCCAGCGCCCTTGAGCAGAGCCAACGCTTTCATGGAGCGGGCTCCATGATGGCACTGGGTGACGATCTCGGCGTGTCCGTCCAGCTCATGGAGCCGCTCGGGCAGCTGGCTCAGGGGTATTAGCCGGGCGCCGTCAATGTGGGCAATGTCCCACTCGTGCGGCTCCCGCACGTCGATCAGGACCAGTTCCGACCCTTTCTTGTCCATTTCCCGACGGAGCTCTTCGGCTGTGATTTCTGGCCCGGCATATTCCGGCTCTGCTCCTATTCCGCAGAACGCTTCGTAGTCGATCAGTTCTTGAATTGACGGACGCTCTCCGCACAGCGGGCAGGCGGGGTCTTTGCGCAGCCGGAGCTCGCGAAACCGCAGTTTCAGCGCGTCGAACAGCAGCAGCCGCCCGATCAGTGAGTCGCCGGCGCCCAGAATCCACTTGATGGTCTCCAGAGCCTGGATGCTGCCGATGATGCCGGGCAGCACCCCCAGTACACCGCCTTCCGCACAGCTCGGCACCAGTCCCGGAGGGGGTGGCTCCGAATACAAGCAGCGATAGCAAGGCCCTTCCTTGGCGTAAAACAGGGAAGCCTGGCCTTCGAAACGAAATATGCTGCCGTAAACGTTCGGCTTTCCCAGGAGAACGCACGCGTCGTTGACGAGATAGCGAGTGGGGAAGTTGTCGCTGCCGTCCACCACGACGTCATACTCGGCCAAGATCTCCAATGCATTCTGGGACGTGAGCCGTGTCTCGTGCTTCTCGATCCGCACATTGGGATTTACGTCCGTCAGGCGCGCCTCGGCAGACTCCAGTTTCGGGCGCCCCAGCGTAGACGTGCCGTGCACGATCTGGCGCTGGAGGTTCGTGAGGTCCACCACATCGAAATCAACGATGCCGATCGTGCCCACACCCGCTGCGGCCAGATACAGGGAAAGCGGCGACCCTAGGCCCCCGGCGCCGATCGTCAGCACCCGCGCAGCCTTGAGCTTGCGTTGGCCCGCCAGGCCGACTTCGGGTAACAGCAAGTGCCTCGAATATCGGAGTACCTCGGCTTGGGAGAGTGCAGGCGTGGTCTCGACCGTAGCAGAGCCGCCCGCTATGCTGGGCACGATGGTGAGCACGTCTCCTGGGCGCACCGGTGTGGCGGTGGATGAGAGGTGTCGAATATCGGTCTCGTTCAAATACAGGTTGACGAAGCTGCGCAGCCGCCCGTCTTCCTGAACCAGGTGCCGCCGGAGCCCGTTATGAGTTGCGAGGAGTCCCTCCAGAACCTGCCCAACGGTGTCGCCTGCGAGCTCGAGGGAGTCCTTCCCGCCGGTAAAGCTCCGAAGCGGAGTGGGTATCGATACTGTTACAGACATGGCATCACACCTCAGTGAGGATGTCGAGGAGCTCGGGTCGCATTGACCCTCCGTCGTCCTCCAGCTTCCAACTGGCAATCTCCCCCGCCCGCCCTCGGTTCACCGCAACGATGATGTAGCTGTACCATGGCCAGGCATGGTCGACATCAAACGCAGACGGCGCTGCGGGATGATCGGGATGCGAGTGGTAGAATCCAAGTACCTCGAGTCCCGAACTGCTCAAGACCGCGGTCGCCCGGCGGAGATCGTCCGGCGAGATCAGATACCGACGAGGATCATCTGTGCGACGGTTCGCCATCGGCACCAGACGAACGACTTCCTTTTGGCCACTCGCACGGCCGGCCAGCAGGCCACAGCACTCGGCCGGATACGCCCGCTCTCCTTCTTGGCGAATCTCCTCCAGGACCATACCGGGTACCCGGAGCGTCATGGCTCCCTCCAGCGGTGGGGTTCGCTGAGATAACGAACTCCCGTGTCGCACCCGATCGCCACCACATAGGCATCCGGCTCTCGCAGTAGAATGTCGAGAGCAGCTGCTACGGCAGCTCCAGCGGACCAGCCGACCAGCAGGCCGGAACGCCGGGCGAGCTGACGAGCGGTCCGGTCAGCGGTCTCGGTTGCGACCTCGGCAACCGCATCCGGAACGCCGGGATCGTAGAGCGCGGGAACGTGCGTTGTGGTGGCCAAATGCTTGAGTCCCTCGAGCCCGTGGAACGGTGAGTCGGGTTGGACGCCCACCAGACGAATTGCGGGATTCATCTGCTTGAGAAACCCTCCGGTTCCCATCATGGTTCCGGTGGTGCCCATCGCAGCCACAAAGTGGGTTATCCGCCCGTTGGTTTGGGCCCAGATTTCCGGACCCGTAGTTTCACAGTGTGCCTGGCTGTTCGCCGGATTGCTGTACTGGTCGGCGAAGTAGTAGCGGTCGGGCTCATCCGCCGCCATGGCCTGGGCACGTTCGGTCGCCCCCTCGGTGCCGGACAGCCGATCCGTCAGCACCACCTCTGCCCCATAGATTTCCAGAAGGGCCAGGCGCTCGGGACTGGCGTTTGCCGGAATACAGATCGTCACCGGAATTCCGGCCGCCGCGCCCAGCATTGCATAGGCAATTCCGGTATTCCCGCTGGATGCATCCAGGAGCCGGCGTCCCGACAGCTCGCCTCGGCACCAGGCATCGCGCAGGATGGCGCGGGCCGCCCGGTCTTTTACGCTGCCGCCGGGATTCAGCCACTCGGCCTTCACCTCGAGCCGGCCACCGGCTGGCGTCACGTCCACGGGTAACAGCGGAGTGTTCCCGACGGCTCGCCAGAGCTCGGGCTCCTTCTGCGGCAACTTCGACACTGCACTCACCTCCCACTAAACAAAAAACCCGACCAGGCGGCCGGGCTCGTCTCGAATACGGATGGGGTCAACTTGCCGACGAGATCCCGACCAGCTCCTGCACATCTGATTCCTGCTTCATCAGGTCGGCGAGCGAAATGCTGGCGAGCAGCTCGTCAACCCGCTGCTGCAGCGCGTGCCAGACCGGCCGAATGCTACAGGTGTGGCCCGGATTACATCGATCTGCGTCCACCGGATGGGTGGCACAGTTGACCTCGAAGGTCTGATGTTCCGAGGCTGCCATGACGTCGCGCACCGAGATGGCGGCTGGGTCCTTGGCGAGATAGTAGCCGCCCTTGGCGCCCCGCACGCTCTCGACGAGACCGGCGCGCCGAAGCCGGAGCAGGATCTGCTCCACGTAGTCGGCAGGAAGCCGCTCGGTGTCAGCCAGCTCGCGCGCGGAAACCGGGCCGCTGCCGGTACGCCCCCGCTTCGCCAGGTGGATAGAAATAATCAGACTGTATTCGGTCCAGGTAGTGACCCGCATGCTCGGAATATGAGGCCCCGAGTGGCGGGAATCAATGCAGAAGGCTACCGGTTAAGTCTTTTCAGCCGATGTCCAGCGTGCAACTTCTTCCGCGCTCATCTTGCCATAGGGCCGGATGCGGGCGTCTCGGAACGCGCCACCCAGTACATCTCCCAGGTACTGAGACCAGGACAGCAGGGTGCCGTAACAGACCGGCTCCGATGCATCCGATTCGAGCTCGGCCTGGAGCCGCTGAATCAATTCGCGCATGACCCACTCGGGCACGCGGGTTCGCGCCGAAGGGAAGATGAACCCGAACAGGATCAGGTGTGACAGCAGCACGCGCCAATGAGCGTCGAACCGAGCGAGCAGTCGTCTCCAGTCCAGCCGGTCGCCGAGCGCCAGGATCAGGTGAGAGACATCGGCCCCATCGTAGCGCTCGCGTTCCATGACGAAGGCTTTGGACCAGATGGTTTCCTCGGGCGGAGCAATCTTGACAGGGACGCTGAGCACCTCCCCGTCGGTAGCATGCTCGAACCAGCCGTCGTCCACCGTGGCAATGCCGTTTCCCGAGCTGAAGATGACGTCAATGAAGCCCTCGTGCGATCGGATCTTCGCCAGCCAGTGGGAAAAGATCAGTTCGCTCTCGTAGCCCGCAGCCGAGCAGGCTTCCAGCAGACGCTGCACGTCACCGGGACGGGCGAAGATGTCGAGATCCTTGGTCGATTTGTCGATGCCAGCCTGGTGGATAAACGCGAAGGCGCCGCCGACCAGGAATGGAACCTTGGCTCGATTCAGCACCTCCATGGCGTCCCGGTAGAACAGGCGGGACGGGGTCTCGACGATCGACTGCGTCGGCGCCAAGGCCATGGGTGACTCCGCAGAAGGGAAATCAATGATATTCCGCGCTAGATCCGTCTGGTGTGGCGCACATCACCGCAGCCCACGGGGAGGGAGCGTGAATTGGCGGCCATGACCAAGACCAGCGGAACTGTGAGGATCGCCGCCGTGGGAGACATTCACCTGGGCGGGAAGGGACTGGATCCTCCGCTCCAGATCCTCTTCAACCAGGTGGCGGAGCATGCAGATCTGTTGGCACTCTGTGGAGATCTCACCGATCGCGGGGATCCTGAGGAAGCAAAGCTGATGGCCAAGGCGCTCGCCACGGTGACCGTCCCCATCGTCGCGGTGCTCGGCAACCACGATTATGAATGCGGAAAGGTCAGCGAGATCTCGCGGATTCTGTGTGACGCCGGTGTACGGGTGCTCGACGGAGAGGCGGACGAACTGCTGGGAATTGGCTTTGCCGGGGTAAAGGGATTTGCCGGCGGGTTTGGCCGGGGAGCTCTCGGACCATGGGGCGAGCCGCTGATCAAACAGTTCGTCAGGGAGGCTGTGGACGAAGCCCTGAAGCTGGAGAGCGCGCTGAGCCGGCTACGTTCGGAGCGGAAGGTCGCGCTCTTGCACTACTCACCCATTGCCGGAACGGTCGCGGGCGAGCCGCTGGAGATTTATCCCTATCTTGGTTCGAGTCGGTTGGAAGAACCTCTGACGCGCTACCCCGTGGATGTCGTGTTCCATGGACATGCCCATCACGGCGCTATCGAAGGACGAACTCGGAACGATATTCCGGTTTACAACGTGTCGATGATGCTCCTGCAGCGAACCTTTCCTCAGCGTCCCGCCTTTCGAGTGATCGAGCTGCCGGTGGCAAACCACGCGGCTGAGTCAACTCCCGGTGTCACACCGCTCAGGAGAGTCACCGACCGCCCCGGCGCCTGATTACTGGAGAGGCGGAAGTCCTGATCCAGTACACCCGGAGCCGATGCAGATATCCGTTGTTTGAACATCGGTGTCAGTAACATCATCTGCGACGCGCTTGGCCGTGAGTCGCCACTGCAGGTGGTGCTCTCCTGCATAGGCTACGAACCACGCGTTCTGGGACGAGGCCCAGAACCGAAAGGGCCCTCCGTTGTAGCTGCGTTCCCAGGTCCAGTTCGTGGCCGGATGGCTGGATGAGCCGATCAACGGGTATGGGTCCTTCCTGGAGACCAATCCGGGAACTGTGGCTGTAACTACGAATGGATCAGCTGGCGCATCGTTTGGGCTGGCTGGGGTCGGCGAATCGACGCAACTGGTGATCGCGATGAACCCCGGGATCAGCATGAAGAACATCTTGTGGAAGGTATACACAGACACCAGCACCTTACCCTGCCGAGGAGATCCCCTTCCCTCCTGGCACGCCGGGCTCAGTCATCGCTCGGAGGTCGAGCACTTCCTCGAGCTCCCGGCCGTCCAGCAGCCGCTTCTTCATGACCAGCTCCTTCACCGTGAGCCCCGTAGCAATGGCTTCCTTGGCTAGCCGGGCGGCCTCGGCATAGCCAATCCTTGGTGCCAGCGCGGTGACGAGAGCCGGACTGCGCTCCAGCCAGTAGGCGCACTGCTGCTCGTCCGCCTCTATTCCTTCGACACAACGCTCGGAAAACACCGCAGTTGCGTTACCCACGATGATGAGAGAGAAGATGAGGTTGTGCGCCATGACCGGCATCATGACGTTCAGCTCAAGCTGGCCGGCTTCAGAGGCCAGCGCGATAGTCGTGTCGAGGCCGAGCGCCTGATAGCAAACTTGGTTCACCATCTCAGGGATGGAGGGATTGACCTTTCCGGGCATGATGCTGGAACCAGGCTGGACCGATGGCAGCAGAATCTCCGCCAGTCCGGTTCGGGGTCCCGAAGCCAGCAGCCGGACGTCGTTGGCGATTCTATTCAGATCCAGCACGTAAGCACGAAGGGCCCCGCTCAGGGTCGCGATGTCGCCCATGGACTGCATCAGCTGAACCCGATCCTCACCCACCCGAAGGGTCAGGCCAGTGAGCCTGGCCAATTCCCGCACCATCAGGTCGGCATATTGGGGCTCTGCATTCAGGCCGGTACCGACGGCCGTTCCCCCAATGTTCAGCTCTTTGAGCCAGTCGCTCGCCTGCTCCAGCTTGTCCCGATGGCGCGCCACTGTTCGTCCATACGCCGCAAACTCCTGTCCCAGTCGAATTGGTGTAGCATCCTGGAGATGGGTTCGGCCCGACTTCACCACATGATCAAACTGCTCGCCTTTCGCGAGTAGCGCACCACTCAAGCGCTGGAGCGCTGCCAAAGTCCGCGGGAGAGTAGCCAGAGCAGCCAGTCTCATCGCGGTTGGGATCACATCATTGGTGCTCTGGGCCATGTTGACGTGATCATTGGGATGCACCGGCTGGTAGGCACCTCGGGAGCCGCCCAGGATCTCATTGGCCCGGTTTGCCAGCACTTCGTTACAGTTCATGTTGTGGCTGGTGCCGGCTCCCGCCTGGTACACATCCACAACAAATTGGTCGCGATGCTGTCCCGAGAGCACTTCATCCGCGGCCTGGACGATGGCATCGGCCAAGCGGGGTTCCAAGCGTCCGGTGTGACGGTGGACCGCCGCCGCCGACCGCTTGATCCAGATGACCGCATCAACGAACGCCGGCAGCGGCCGGAGACCTGAGATCGGGAAGTTCTCCGCCGCGCGCAGCGTTTGGATCCCATACAGGGCCGATTCCGGGACCGCTTTTTCCCCTAGAGGATCGCGTTCGATCCGGGTGGCTGCGGTCGCGGCGGTGGTTTTGGTCATGAACGTAGGGAGTGGCTGAGCATGTCGAAGACATCAATACCCGAGTATTTCCGAATGATTGATGCCGTGGCTGTCTTCAGCAGTGAGAAGGCGATGAAGGTTGACGTTTTTCCTGGCCAGCACCTTTTTGTCGGCCTGAACTGCTTCGAGGCCGGCCAGTCGCAAAAGAGCCATACTCATGCCGGGTCCGACAAATTTTATCTCCTCGTATCGGGAAAGGCGAGGATGATTGTGGGCGATGAAACGCGCGTAGTAGAAGCAGGAACTATCGTATGGGCTCCAGCTGATGTCCCGCACGGCGTCGCGGAGGCGTTGGAGCGTACCGTCATGCTGGTGGCTATCGCGCCGGCACCCTGAGTTCCGCACCCTTCCTGCGTACCAGCCTTCGCAGTGCCGGCCAGCCGTACAGCCTGGCCGCAAACCAGATGCCGAGCAGTACACCGAGTCCAGTGGTATAGAATCTCCAGGCGATCAGGAGCCAGCCGCTAGTATCGAACTCTCCCGCAGCACCTCCAACGAATCCCAGATCCACCACACCGGCACCGGAGGGCGTAGGCAGCACCATCTGACTATACAACAGGCTGAACGAGCCGAATGTCAGAACACCGAGCGTGGGAGGGCTGGGCAGGGTAAATGCGAGGACGGGAAGCATTGCCACCCGTGCGGCGATACTTACTAGGCTCAATGGGATTCCCACCACCAACGGCCACCACGGCATACTTCTCCAGTAAACCCGGACGCGACCAAAGGAGCGGTTCAGACGCCGGGCCATCGGCGAAACTACCCGCCGGGTATATCTCCAGAGGAGAAGCCCCACCAGCAGGATCGCGATAATCCAGGGCCATGCTTCCTTGGCACCAGCCACCAATCGGGGACCAACACTCAGCCACCACGCCGGAGCCAGCTGCCAGACGATCCACAGAACCACACCGGCGAGTACCAGCCGGGAGATGACCGCCTCGAGCGCGATGCCGAGGAGCGCGGCCGTAGCCGGAAGCCGTATGCGGAGCATTCCTGCGAGTCGAGCGGGCTCCCCTGCTATACGCATCGGGGTCAGTGAATTCGCTGCATCGCCAAAGCTATTGATGACGAAAGCATCCTTCAGCGAAAGGTCCTGCTTCAGACCTTGCATGACCCAGCGGATACGGCAGGCTCGAGCCAGCACATCGGTAACGAACAATCCCAAACACAGAAGATGAGCCTCGATTAGGCTCATTATCGAGGACCGAATTCCGCGATTACGCGGCGATAGATCGTGAAGAGGCGATCGAAGACTGAGTCCCAGCTGTGGTGAGACTCTGCAAATAGGCGAGCCGTCATTCCCAGAGCGCGAAGGTCGGTGCCAAGCAGGCGCTCCGCCACTTCTGCCAAATGAGTTGAGTCGCCGGACCGGTATAGCATGCCGGCACCCGACCGGGTAACGGTCTCAGCGACGCCACCCTGGTCGATCGACAGTACCGGATTGCCTGTGGCCATTGCCTCGAGAGCGGCCAGCCCAAACGTCTCCGCAGGTCCGGGAGCCACCGCCAAATCAACCGCAGCGTAGAGGTTCGCCAGTTGATCGCGGTCTCGCTGATACGGCAACCAGGTAACCTGGTCTCCTCCGGGGCGGGCCCTCAGCCGTTTCTCTGCCGGCCCGTGACCCACGATGATCAGCCGCGCACCTGTCCGCCGCTTCACCTGAGCCCAGGCTCTGATCAGGATATCGAGATCCTTTTCTGCCGCGATTCGACCGACATACATCGCCAGCGGACCGCCAGGGAGCCCGAATCTTTGGCGTGTCTCGTTGGCGTAAGCTCGGCGTGCCGGATTGAAGAGGTCGAGATCCACACCGAGTGGCGCGGACACGACGGGTTGGACACCAGCCTCCTGTAGCTCTCGAGCCACCGTCTCGGACGGTGCAATCGTCATCCGCACCAGCCTGCCCAGCCGACGAACGTAGCGCCACGCAAGCGCACTGGCAGATCTGCGCAACCATCCTGAGGAGGTCGGCCGTGGAGCAATGATACGGGGGAAGTTGCTATGGTAGAACCAAACGGCCGGAACCTTGAGTCGCCGGGTAGCCTGGTGCACGAGCCATGGGGCACACCACGCGCTTCCTACCTCGATGAGATCCGGCTGCTCATGAGCCACGATCCGGCTGGTTGATCGGGTTGCGAGCATGAAACGATACGGCTTCTGCGTCGGGATGGACGGCCCATGAAGCCGATAGCAGCGCACCCCGCTGGCTTCGTATATGGAGTCTTCGGCGCCGGGAACCACGAGCACTTGCCTGAGACCGGGGCGATTCTCGACATACCGCGCCTTTTGAAGCAAGTAGGTTCGAACCCCACCGGTCGTCTCACCAAAAAATTCCGAGATGTCGAGAACGCCCACTGCTTCAGGCCGAAGCCGAGGCGGGAGTGGGCTGCTGGCGATAGTCAGCCTGGCCAGCCGACTGGCCTGCGCCAGCAGGTCCAAGTCGGGTGCGGCACTCGCAGGGTGACTAGTCAGAGCAGTCTCCTAGCGGGTAGAGCGTACCGCAGTTCGCGCAGGGATGCTTGCAGCCGCGAGGAGTTTCAGGAACCGGAAAGCCACAGCGTAGACACGTCGGCTGGGCAGCCGGGCGCAGGGGTTGCGGAGCGGGTGATGTTGGGACATTCGGGTTTCTGGCTGTAGTCGCCTTCCCCGCTGCCCCCCTGCCCCGCTGCCCTGCTTCGTCAGCCAAGCCGGTACGCCCCGGTGAGAAATGGGTTGGTCATCCGCTCGACGCCTATGGTAGTGTCCGGACCATGCCCGCTGTGAACCACAGTGCTGTCGGGCAGCGAGAGAAACTCGGATTGCAGCGTCGTCATCAGCGTGGCCGGATCTCCTCCGGGGAGATCCGTTCGACCAACCGAGCCGTTGAAGAGCACATCACCGCCGAAAATCCGTCCGTGTCCCAGGAAGCTCACGCTGCCCGGAGAATGGCCGGGCGTGAAGCGGACCTCGAACCGGAGCTTGCCCAGTGTGAGTACCTGTTCAGCCCTGAGGAGCTCATCCGGAGTTGGCGGCACCTCCAGCTGCATTCCGATCCAGGCGCCGTAGGACGGCAGGGCATCGTACAAGGGGCGATCGAGTGGATGGAGATAGATGGGAGCCTTGGTTGCGGCATGAACCGCACGAACTCCCATGATGTGGTCGATATGGGCATGAGTTAGCCAGATGGCCTCGAGTTTCCACCTCCGGCGCGCTAACTCGGTGAGGAATCGCGCCGACTCTTCTCCGGGATCGATGATGGCGGCCTGCCCGGTGCCTCGATCAGCCACGAGGTAGCAGTTCTCCACGAACTGACCATTGGGGATGGCCACAACCTCCAGGTCAGACACCGACCGATGCCTTTGCCGCTGGCCGGCTCTTGCGATCGGTCAGATACTTCTCGACCGCAATCGCCGCAGTCGTTGCGTCACCAACCGCAGTCGTGATTTGACGAGTGAGCTGGGCCCGTACATCGCCGGCCGCGAAGAGTCCTGGAATGGACGTCATCATTCGGTCATCGGTGATGAGATACCCGCTGGGGTCGTGCACCACATGCTGCTTGACCAGTCC
>DATADG010000244.1:0-5419 GCA_036258655.1 Gemmatimonadales bacterium
CGGAGCAGCTTGCCTTGCAACGAGAGCTCCAGGTCTCCCACCTCATCGAGGAAGATGAATCCTCCCTCTGCCGCCTCGAACAGCCCCAGCTTGGATTCTTTGGCATCGGTGAAGGCACCGCGCTCGTAGCCAAAAAGCTCCGCCTCCATGAGGCTGACTGGCAGTGCAGTACAGTTCACCTCAATGAACGGCTTCCCTGACCTGCTTCCGATTTGGTGCAGGGTTCGGGCGACCACGCTTTTCCCGGTGCCGGTTTCGCCGGTGATAAGCACGGGCGGCATCTCCTCGAGAGCGGCTACCTGGCGTACCCGAGCCATGAGGGCCAGCATGGCTTCGGACTCACCCAGGATTCCCGGGAGTGGGACCTCGTTCGAGGCGCGACGGCGGTAGTAGGAGAGCTCCTGCTTGAGTACGGCGGTTTCGCGAGCCCGATCAGCCAGAAGCCTCAGCTCCTCGAGATCCACCGGCTTCTTCATGTAGTCGAACGCGCCCAGCTTCACTGCTTCGACCGCCCCCTCGATGGTACCGTAGGCGGTCATGATGATGACTGGAATTGCTGGATCGAACTCCTGGATTCGGCGGAGAAGGTCGATGCCATTCATTCTCGGCAGCCGCACGTCGGCAAAGATTACATCGGGCCTTAACGTTTCGAGCAGCTCCAGCGCACTTTCCGCGTCACCGGCGACCTCTGCCTCGTAGCCCGCCTCATTCAGAAATGCCTTCACCGCACGGGCCAGGGTGCGCTCATCGTCAACGATGAGCACCGTCGAACCCGTTGTCATACCGCGGCCCCAACGGTTGCCGCCGCCGGCAACCGCACGCGAACCGCCGTTTCGCCAGGCTGGCTCACAATCTCCAGGTTTCCGCCGTTCTGCTGCACGTATCGCTTGGCTATAGCGAGACCGAGCCCGGTTCCTTCCTGCCGAGTGGTGAAGAACGGCTCGCAGACTGAGGGCAGCACCTGCGCAGGTATGCCCGGTCCTGAATCCGCGATCTCAATGAGCACCTCTGGGGGTCCGCTGTCATGGGGTTGGGCCGAAGCGCTGATGCGCAGGCGTCCGCCATTAGGCATTGCGTCCAGTGCGTTAGAGACGATCTCAACCAGCGCCTGCTCCACTTGCAGGGGATCGACTCGTACATCGGGCAATCCCGGTGGTATATCCAGCTCCAGCTCCACATGCTGGTCACGGATGGGACCGGCGAACGCCGGCAATAGTCCCTCCACCAGACGAGGAATGCTCTCCCTGAGTGGATGGAACGGTGCGGGCCGAGAAAAGCTCAGCAGATGGCTGATCCGGCGGTCGAGCCGGTCGACCTCTTCGACGATCGCGTTCAGATGCTCGGAAGATGTGGAGGCGTTCGGATGACGCTGGACCAGCTGTGCGGCGGCACGGAGACTGGCGAGTGGGTTCCGGAGACCGTGCGCTACCGCGGCGGACATCTCTCCAATCGAGGCCAGCTTTTCGGACTGTACCAGCTGGGCCTGTGTCTGTTCCAGTTGCGAAACCTTGGCCTCCAGCTCCGTGTTGAGTCTCAGCAGATCGGCCCGGGATTGTCGCAGATTGTCCGTCATCCTGCTGAAGGCCTGCGCCAGCTCGCCGATTTCATCCTGGGACCTCACCTGAACCGGATGATCCAGCCGGCCCGAGCCGACGATGCCCATGGCGCCGGCAAGCTCGTGGAGTGGACGCGCCAGACTCCGGGCGATCAACCAGGAGCCGAACAGACCGCCGGCCAGGGAGAGCGCGAGCGTGACGACCAGAAATTGTTTCTGTCCCGCGATAATCTCTTCCAACCGGGCGAACGCCCCCCGCACGCTCGACTCACGGGCCTGCCGGTAGACCTGACGATTCAATTGTGTCAGGGCGGGAAGCAGTCGACCCCTGAGCTCCTGCCGGGCAAGCGCGAAGGCGGTCTGACGTCGGCCGGCATCGTAGAGGTGAAAGATGCTGTCCGCCGTCTGCTGAATCTGCTGTTGAATCTCACGGACCCCGTTGGCGAGTTCCTGCTCTTCGGGGCGAAGCTCCGCGGCCCAGCGCTGCTGCCAGTATTGGACCACCTGACCGGTGAGTCGGAACTCTTCCCGGGCGTTGGGATCTAAACCGCTCAGGTAGCGCCATATCACCTCGCTCTGATCGAACATCGCCGTTTCCAGCTCGGCGTACGTTCGGGTGCGAGCCATGCTTTCGCCCAGGGCCTGCAAAGCGCGCCGCTCGAGCACATTACTCCGTATCGCCCCGGCTCCAACGACCAGAGCGGGCAGCACCATCAGGGAGAACCCGAGGAGCAGTTTGCGCTGGAAGGTCACAATCCTAAGCTAACTGGTACATCCGCGCGGGTAAGACTGCCTAAGTTCGTCAGATGAACCGAGCTAAGCCACGGAGTCGGTGTACGCGGAAGCAATGGCCCTCGCTCTCGGTGACGCCGAACTGTCGGTTGATCGGGAGATGCCAATGTGCGTGTTCATGCGTGGCCAATCGAAGTTCCATCCAAAACAAGGAGTCGAGTTCTCTTGCTCCGCCCGCCGCGAATTCGTAGTTTGGTCGGTAACCTGCCTGGGAGGTCTTGCCGATGTCGGACGCATTCCTCAGCTCCGACGATTTCGATGAACAAGCGCACCACCTCTACAACGAAGGCCGCTACGATGAAGCCCTGACCGTTCTCAACGAAGGCATCGCGCTGTACCCCCACGCAGTCGAGCTGCACATCGGAAAAGCGTACGCCCACCTCGCCCGCGAGGAGTACGCCTGGTCCCGGCGCAGCTTCGAGCAAGCCCTGGCGCTCGACCCTGACCACGAGGATGGCCTCGCCGGCCTGGGTGAGACGCTTCTCAAACTAGGAGACCGGGCTGGTGCAATGCGCGCAGTGGAGCGGATTCTCCAGCTCGGGTTCCAGGATGACCACGAACTGATGCTTCAGATCGGCCGCGCGCTGTTCCGCGAGGGCCTGGTGGGGCCTGCGCACCGCTTCTTCGACCTGGCGGCGGCGGCTCACCCTGAATCACCCGATGCGGCTGCCTGCCTGGGCTACGCCTCGCATCGCCTGGGCAACGACGCCGGCTCCCTATATTGGCTGCGACGCGCGCTGGAGATCGACGCGGGCTACAGTGAAGCTCGGATCTATCTCGCCAATCTGCTGTACGATCGCGGCGAAAGTGAAGCCGCCCTGCATCAGCTGGAGCGGACCCAGCCGGAAGACCACTACGACGAGCTGGGGATCTGGCGGCACATCGAGCTGAAGAAGTCCATATATCGGCTTCCCGACGAAGATCCCGAGCTGGCGCCGTGGCTCGCCCGGCTGGCGGAGGTGACCGGGGAGCCGGATGCTATTGATATGCTGCTTGCGGAAGTCGAGGCTCAGCATGCCGACGGCGCGGTGCGTGATCCACACCAGCTTGAGCTCTTCGGAACACTGCTCAGCGAGCTGCACGCGATGCAAAAGCGGCCCGGGCAGAGCGAATCTCACCTGGTGATGACACTGGCCGGTCACACCATCCGGGGTACCTGGGACGAGATTCTCCTCCAGATGAAGGCGGCGGACCGGGAATGGGCCCACGGCAGCCTGAGTGACTTCATGACCAGCCTGGCCCGCCGGGGGCAGGCCGAGACTGGAATAGTCATTCCGACCACCAATGCGGAGGCATTCATTCGAGGAAGCGCCGAAGCGGGAGTGCTGCGGATAGTGCAGTAAAGCGTTACTAAACAGTGAACGGTGAACGGGGCGCTCGGGTTATTATTGGGCGCCCTGTTTCTTTTTTGAGGATCACTGGCGGATGGCCGTCACACCCCGTTCTCTGTTTACTGTGCCCAGTTCACGTATTTGGACGGAAAATGTCCACCGCGAAGTCCTGCCCAACGGACTCACCCTTCTGGTTCAGCCGGACCACTCCGCACCAGTCGTGGCGGTCGTCACTCATGTGAAGGCGGGGTTTTTCGACGAGCCCGACCACTGGGTGGGTATCTCGCACGTGCTGGAGCACATGTTCTTCAAGGGTACACCACGGCGAGGTGTAGGGGCCATCGCCCGTGAGACCAAGGCAGCCGGTGGCTATCTCAATGCTGGCACGGGCTACGATCATACCAGCTACTTCACCGTTCTGCCGGCCTCAGGACTGAGAAAAGCATTGGAAATCCAGTCCGATGCGCTGCGCAACTCTCTGATTGACGCCGAGGAGCTGGCGCGCGAGCTCCAGGTGATCATCCAGGAGGCCAAACGGAAGCGGGATACTCCGTCCGCAGTGGCACAGGAGACGCTCCACGAGGTGATGTTCGACGTTCACCGGATACGTCGCTGGCGCATCGGCCATGAGGACCACCTCGCCCGCCTCACTCGCAAAGATGTGTTTTCCTATTACCGCAGCAGATATGTGCCGGAGCGCACCATCGTGGCGATCACCGGGGCATTCGACCTGGCGGAAGCACTCGACGCCGCCCGCAACGCTTATGCCGATTGGCCGAGTGCGTCGGGCGCGTTGGATGTCTCACCCGAGGAGCCGCCCCGGCGTGAGGTCCGGGCCCGAACCCTCCGCGGAGATGTGAGTCAGGCGGAGCTGGTGCTCGGGTGGCGGACAGCTCCGGCCCTGCACGAAGACACCCCTGCACTGGATGTGGCCGCAGCGGTGCTCGGCTCAGGTCGGGGCAGCATGTTGTATCGAGCCCTCCGTGAGACCGGCATCGTGGCGTCCATCTCGGCGCACAACTACTCGCCGACTGATGTGGGAGTTTTCAGCATAGGCGCGGATCTCGCGCCCGACAGAGTACGGGAAGCGGTTGATCGGATTGCCGAGTGCGCTGCCCGGCTCAGTCTGCTCGGTCCTGAGGGCGGCGAGCTGGAGCGCGCCCGAACACTCCTGATGGCCCGCTGGGCCCGCCGGCTGGAGCCAATGGAGGGCAGGGCATCAGCGCTCGCGGCCGCGGAGGCGTTGCAGCACGTGTCGTTTCTGGACCGGGAATATGCTGCGTTGCAGGCCGTCGACGAGGACATGGTGCGGGATGTTGCTATCCGGTATCTGCAGCCGGATGCGGTCTCCGCAGTAGTCTATCTCCCGCACGAAGAGGGGCAGGACCTCACGGCACAGATGCTGGAGCACAGCTTTGCTGTTACCCCGCTGACCTCGATGGCTGGTCCTCCCAGGGTGAGCCGCCACCCGCCGCCGCCTATGCCGGTGCACGGTCGATGGGAATCCCAGGTGCTGCACACCGAGCTGCCCGGGTTGGATCTGCTGGTTCAACGAAAGACCGGTGTGCCACTCATAGCTCTCGGCGTGTACGCGCCGAGGACTGACTTCGATCCTCCCTCCAGGGCCGGGCTTGCTGCGCTTACTGCCCGGAGCTCTGTGCGCGGGGCCGGGGATTTGGATGCTGCTGGTCTGGCGTTTGCCTTCGAGCGGCTTGGGGGCACGCTCAGCCCGAATGTCGCC
>DATADG010000245.1:0-2291 GCA_036258655.1 Gemmatimonadales bacterium
GTTGAACGTCGCCCGTGCGTTAGAGGTCGGTCTCCCTGCGCCGCTGAACCTCGCCTTTGGAGTAGCCTTCCGGCGGGAGCGCTATGCCATTCGGGAGGGTGAGCCTGCGTCTTACATCAACGGATTTCATCTAGACCAGGACAGCGCCGACGTCGCGCCTGCCGGGTCCTCGGTGTTTCCCGGCTTTACCCCGGGCGATGCGACCGACGACAATCGCACCAATGTCGGGGTGTACGCAGACGCCGAGACCAACATTTCACCCCAGGTTCTCGTGAATGTGGCGAGCCGGTTCGAATCCTACAGCGACTTCGGCGAGCGGTTGACCGGCAAGGCTGCCATTCGGTTCCAACCCTCTCAGCGCCTGACATTGCGCGCTGCTCTTGGAACTGGCTTCCGGGCACCTGGTTTGAGTCAGGTGTTATTCGGGAAGGTTACCACCAACGTAATTGCTGGTGAGTTCATTGACTTCGGTATTTTCCCTGCAGAGCACCCCGCTTCAGTCGCGCTCGGAGCCCTGCCGCTGCAGGAAGAGACCTCCTTCAATTTCAGCGGAGGCTTGGCGATAACGCCGCGCGACAATCTGACCATAACCGCCGACTACTTTCACATCCGGATCGACGATCGGATCCTCCTCGGCGCAACATTCGATGACGACGCTACCCTCCAGCTTCTGAGTGCGGCGGGCTTCAGCACCATTGCGGGAGTTCAGTATTTCACGAATGGGTTGGATACCCGGACTCAAGGTGTCGATGTCACTGCTAACCTCCGCTTACCGGCAGGAACCACCGGCACTCTGGACTTTAATGCGTCCCTGAACTGGACGAAGAATGAGATTATTCGCGTGGACCCGCTTCCACAGGTGCTTCAGGACGCCGGGTCAACCGAGCCGGGGCTGCTCGACTCAGTTACTGCGATCGGGATCGAAGAAGAGCGGCCCGACTGGCGAGGGACGCTGCAGGCCAATTACACCAGGGGCCGCCTCTCGGCGCTGGCACGCTACTCCTACTTCGGAGAATTCTCTTCGGCGCAGCCTGGCTTCTGTGATCTGTGCCGGGAAAACTATGGAGCCAAGAGCATCGTGGACGCGGAGATCGGGTATCAATTCGAGTGGTTCAAGTTGTCGCTCGGCGCCCGAAACCTCTTCGATACCTATCCGGATCAGCCCAGCTCCACGGTCGTGGTGTCAGATGACGGCAGTACTGCACGAGACTTCAACAGCAACTTCGGCATTTTCCCTTGGGCTGCGGCATCGCCGTTCGGCTACAATGGACGTTTTGTATACGCACGGACGGAATTTCAGCTCACGCCATAGCAGTCCCGGAGAGGATGTCCACGATCTATGATCTGATCGTCGTCGGGGGTGGCCACAATGGACTGGTCACCGCCGCCTACGTGGCCGCATCCGGCGCTTCCGTGCTGGTGCTCGAGCGCCGCGAGGTTCTCGGCGGTGCCTGCGTCACCGAGGAGCTCTGGCCTGGTTTCAAAATTTCCACCGCCGCCTATGTCAACAGTCTGCTCCGGCCGGAGGTCATCCGCGACCTGGAGCTAAAACGACACGGGTTCCAGATGCTGCCGCGAAGCCCGTCGTCGTTCACTCCTTTTCCGGATGGGCGCTCGCTGCTGCTCGGGCCGAACAAGGCGCAGACCCACAGCGAAGTTTCCAAGTTTTCGACCAAGGACGCAGAAGCCCTCCCGAAATACGAGCGCATGCTCGAGCGGGTCGCCGCCTTTCTGGAGCCCACGCTTACGCAGACGCCACCCAATCCATGGTCCTTCCGGCCCGGCAATCTGGTGAAGCTGGCCCGACTGGGAATGAGCTTCGCCCGACTGGGCAGGGCGGGGCAGACTGCCGTCGAGATCCTGACCGGAGCCGCGACTCCGATCCTGGACCGCTGGTTCGAGTCGGAACAGCTCAAGGTGACGCTCGCGACCGACGCTATCATCGGCGCCATGGCGTCGCCCTCGATGCCGGGGACGGCCTACGTACTCTTCCACCATGTCATGGGCGAGTGCGAAGGGGTGCGCGGTGTGTGGGGTTACGTTCGGGGCGGGATGGGCGGCATCAGCAACGCCATCGCATCCTCCGCGAGAGAACGGGGAGCCGAGATCCGCACCAATGCGGAGGTTACCCGGATCTTGGTGAAAGGCCGGGATGTGCTTGGGGTGGTGCTCAAGGACGGCACCGAGATCCGGGCTCTACGAGTGGCCTCGGGTGCCGATGCCAACGTTACCTTCCTCAAGCTGCTGGGCGGCAACCACCTGCCGCCGGAATTTGTAGAGGCCGTCCGACA
>DATADG010000246.1:0-18678 GCA_036258655.1 Gemmatimonadales bacterium
CGGCATCCGGTCATCGAGCGAATGATGCCGAGGGAATCGTTCATCCCGAATGACGTTCGATTCACTGAGGCCGAGCGGGTCATCCTGGTCACCGGACCGAACATGGCTGGCAAGTCCACCATCCTCCGTCAGATCGGATTGTGTGTCGTTCTGGCGCAGCTCGGCTCGTTTGTACCGGCCTCGGCGGCGGTTGTGGGTGTGGTGGACCGCCTGTTCACCCGGGTCGGTGCCAGTGACAACCTGGCCGGCGGGCAATCCACTTTCATGGTG
This sequence comes from Gemmatimonadales bacterium, assembly GCA_036258655.1. GTDB lineage: Bacteria > Gemmatimonadota > Gemmatimonadetes > Gemmatimonadales > GWC2-71-9 > CAVVWJ01. Next base: position 271 of record DATADG010000246.1, read on the forward strand.
GAAATGAGCGAAACGAGCGCCATCCTGCACAATGCCACTCGGCGAAGCCTGGTTCTTCTCGACGAGATTGGCCGGGGCACCTCCACCTATGATGGGGTAGCCATTGCCTGGGCTGTATCCGAGCACCTGCACGACCAAATCGGCTGTAAGACGATGTTTGCGACGCACTACCACGAGCTGATGCAGCTGCCCGAGCGGCTTCAGCATGCGCGCAACTACAATGTCGCTGTACAGGAAGCGGGCGATCGGGTCGTGTTCTTGCATCGCCTGGAGCCGGGAGGAACTGACCGTTCGTATGGAGTTCACGTTGCTTTGCTGGCTGGACTACCGACCCATGTCGTAGCCCGTGCCCGAGAGGTCCTGGCTACGCTCGAAGGCGAGCACCGGATGGTTCCCGGCCAGCCAGCGGTGCCGCGCGACCCGGGCCAGCTTGCTCTCTTTGGAGAACCTCAGCAGCCTGATCCTATGGTGGAAGAGCTCAAATCGCTTGACGTGAACACGCTCACCCCGCTGGAGGCGCTGAATCGCCTGGCTGATTTTAAGCGGCGAGCTGGAGAGCGAAAGTGACCAGCGGAGTGCGCATCCTGCGCTTCGCTCAGGATGACAGGTGGCGGATTCTCATGCTCCTCACCATTGCCCTGCCCGCTTGCGATCGCAGCGATGATGGGACAACCCGCCTGGTGGACCGCGCAGCCTCTGTACCAGTGATTCCACCCGAGGAGCCGCCGGTCGCCATCAATCCGGTTTCGCCAGTGCGGTATCCGCCAGCACTCCTTTCACAGGGAATCGAGGGCCGCGTTCTGCTACGTCTCTTCGTCGACTCCGCTGGCAATGTGGTCCCTGATTCTGTCAGGATTGCGGAGTCCAGTGGTTATCCCGCGCTGGATTCCGCCGCCTTGGTGGGAGCTCCCGAGCTCCGTTTCTCACCGGCGCTTCTCCGTGGGCGGCCGATTGCCGCTCCTGTCCTCCAGCCAGTGCAGTTCCGGGGCCCTCGCTCCGGTGCAGCCACCCGATGAAATCTCCGCAGCACCTCGAGCCGTATGAGTCGGTCCTGGAGACTATCGGCTGGACTCCGCTGATTCACCTGGCGCGGGTGGGGTCCGGGATCAAAACACCGATCTATGGAAAAGCCGAGTACGTCAACCCGGGTGGATCGGTGAAGGACCGCATCGGTCTCGCGATTATCGAAGATGCGGAGCAACGGGGCGAGCTTCGTACCGGTGGGACAATCGTGGAGGGGACCAGCGGCAATACCGGAGTTGGGCTGGCGATCGCCGCTGCGCTTAAGGGGTACCGCTGTGTCTTCACGATGCCGGACAAGATGTCTCAGGAGAAGGTGCGGCTGCTGAAAGCGTTCGGGGCCGAGGTCGTAATCACACCGACAGCGGTTCCTCCGGATCATCCCGATAACTACGTGATGAAGGCCAAGCAGATCGTCAAGGAAACGCCCGGTGCGGTGTTGGCGAATCAGTTCTACAACCCCATCAATCCGGAAGCTCATTACGCGACGATGGGTCCGGAAATCTGGCAGCAAACCGGCGGAAGGGTGACTCACCTCGTGGCTAGTGCCGGGACGGGCGGGACCGTGAGCGGGGCGGGAAAGTACCTCAAGGAGAAGAATCCAAAGATCCGAATCGTGGCGGGCGATCCGGTCGGCTCGCTCTACACGCATTATCACCGTACCCACACGCTGGGTGACGGGCACCCATACAAAGTGGAGGGGATCGGCGGAGACAAGATCCCAAGCACTATCTGGTTCGACTGGATCGATGAGTTCCGCCAGGTCTCCGACCGCACTTCACTGGTGATGGCTCGGCGGCTGGCTCGTGAAGAAGGGATCCTGGCCGGTGGGTCCACCGGACTCAACGTAGCCCTGGCGCTGGAGATTGCGCGGGAGCTGGACGATCCTTCGGCGCTGATTGTCACGATCCTTTGCGACACCGGCGAGCGCTATCTATCCAAGGTCTTCAACGACGAGTGGATGCAGGAAAACCAGATGCTCGAGCCGCCGCGCACTACCGTGGAGCAGCTGCTCGAGCGCCGGCACCCGACTGCTCCACCCCTGGTCAGCGTGGCACCCGCCGCCGCGGTGCGGCAGGCACTGAACCTGATGAGCACCTGGGGCGTGAGCCAGATTCCCGTCGTGGATGATGGCGAATCAGTCGGGGGGTTGGTCGAAGCGACTCTGATGACCAAGGCACTCGCCCAGCCAGCATTGCTGGATCGGCCAGTGAGAGAGGTCATGGAAGCCCCTTTTCCAGAGGTCGATGCAAGCTTCTCCACCGACCGACTCGGCGCCATGCTGACTCGCGAGAGCCCCGCCGCGCTGGTCCGGAAGGACGGCAAGCTGATCGGTATCGTGAGCCGGTACGACGTTCTCCAGCAGCTGATCGGGACCAGGTAAAACTGCGTGAACAGTAAAAAGTGAACAGTGAACGGGACTCGGTCGACGGTTCCTGGTCACTGTTTACTCTTTACCGTCACGTTTCTCGGGGGTTGGATGCGGGTTACCGTGTTGACCGGCGGCACATCGGCTGAACGAGACGTGGCCATTGCCTCGGCCGTGCAGGTCGTGACTGCTCTCCGATCCCGGGGGCACGAAGTGGCTGTGGTGGACACGGCACGAGGCTACATCCCGGAGGCCGATGAATCACGGCTGCTCTCCGGCGTCGTAGGGGCCAAGCCGCCTTCCATTTCGGAGCTTCATGCTCTGGAACGGGGACTTCTCCTCTCCGGGCTGGCTAATCTGGCGGCTGTACGGGACGCCGACGTGCTGTTTCTTGCACTGCACGGGGGCCGGGGGGAAGATGGCACCATCCAGACACTGCTCGAGATGATTGGCGTGCCCTATACGGGTAGCGGGCGATTGGGCAGCGCCATGGCCATGGACAAGGACATCTCTAAACGGTTGTTCGAGACTGCCGGCGTTCCGACGGCGCGGTGGGTGATGGCGCCCGCTGCGGTGGACCAGGTAGAGCGCGAATTTGGATGGCCGGTGGTGGTGAAGCCTTCAAAACAGGGGTCCACGGTGGGGCTAACGGTGGTGAAGCGAGCAGCCGAGTACGAGTCGGCTGTTGCCTTGGCTCAGCAGTATGACGATGAGGTCATGATCGAGCAGTTTGTACCGGGCCGGGAGTTGACGATCGGCGTTCTGGAGGGCAGGACGTTGGCAGTCGGTGAGATCATTCCGCGGCACGAGATTTTCGACTACGAATGTAAGTACACCCCGGGAATGTCTCAGGAAATCTTCCCGGCTGACCTGCCTCCCGCCGTATCAAAGGAATGCGGCAGGCTCGGCCTCCTCGCGCATGAAGCGCTCAAGTTGGGGGGCTACTCCAGAGTCGATTTTCGCTTGACACCGGCGGGGGATCTCTTCTGTTTAGAGGTGAACACTCTGCCCGGCATGACCGCCACAAGCCTCCTACCGCAGGCGGCCAGGGCAGTTGGTATCGAGTTCCCCGAGCTGTGCGAAAGGATCTGCCGAGTCGCCCGCCGCGGCCGGGGTTGAAGATCTCTCGTAGCATCCGCGGGGCAGAGCTTTAAGGGCATTCGTCTGATGAAATCATCTCCCTCATATCGAATCACGCCATGGGTGGGCCGCCTCATCATCGCCAACGCGGTGGTGCTGCTCCTGCTCATGACGATCTTCACTTCGCCTCAGGTGGTGCAGCTCCTGCAGTTCTCGCCCCGAACCGCCTTCACGCAGCCGTGGACCTTCTTCAGCTACATGTTTGTCCATGGCGGCTTGCTGCACCTGCTGGCCAACATGCTGATGTTGTTTGTCTTTGGTACCGGGGTGGAGAGCCGGCTGGGAAGCCGCCACTTCATTCTCTATTATCTGTTTTGTGGCGTCGGGGCCGCCGTATTCTCGTTGCTGTTGGCCGGCGTCATGCCCATCGGCGCCTTTGTGGGAGCCTCAGGGGCTGTGCTCGGCGTCGCAGTCGCCTTTTCTGCCTTCTGGCCAGACGCCGAGCTGATCGTATTCCCCATCCCGGTGCCTATCAAGGCACGGACTCTCGTCATCGGCCTGGTGGTTCTGGATATCGTGGGCTCCCAGCTATGGCCCAACGATGGGATCGCTCATATCGCGCATGTTGGCGGCGCCCTGTTCGGGTACCTCTTCTTTCGAATTCAATCGCTTTCTCGTCGCAGCCCCTCTCAGACTACACAGGCTGTCGAGCGGGTCGTTATGGTCCAATCCGGATCTTCCGAGCCCGACCGGAGAACGCCGGTTACTCCCATACGCCCCAGACGGAGAGTCGACGCTGATCCCGTCGCCGCAGAGGTGGATCGGGTGCTCGACAAGATCAGCGAGAAGGGAATCTCCAGCCTGACCGCCGCCGAGCGGCGTTTCCTGGACGAGGTGGCCAGGAAAAAGAAGCATGAGCACTAGAAGCGGGAGACCTGCAAACACCTTGCATTGATTAAGGCAGCTTCGTATCGTCCCGCGTGCTGATCAACCTCCTTCCGGACTTCTTCGCGGTCCTTGAGGCCAGCGACCGGGGGGCAGCCTACCGTCATTACCGCGACAGTCACCGTCCCATCCTTGACGCATACTGGCGGAACTACGTTCTCGATCCAGACACGCCCCACGCCGAAACCATCGTAGCCGCAGCCCTGAAAGCCAATCGCAGCGATCTCTACGGGCTGGCCGCGACAACGGATGTGGTACAGCTCGCCGAGGAAGCGATCGCCCGGGCCGAGACGCTGTTGGGGATCGACCGCCCAACGGATACCTATCTCATGGTCGGACTGGGTGGTGCAAACGCGGGAGAGCTGGTGGTGGGTGGTCGGGGAATTGCGTTCGTGTGTCTGGAGCACTTCACCGGCCGGGTAAACCCGGAGACCTACGGCATGGGACTCCCGCCGGACCTGATTCCAATGTGGATCGCCCATGAGCTCGCCCACACCGTCCGCTACACCTCACCTACAAGCGGGAGCGACCTGCGCCGATTAATAGCGGAGAACGGCGGTTATTACGACTACTGGGCAACGGGCAGCAGGGCCACTCTACGCGAGCTGCTGATCAATGAAGGGCTCGCGGTCCACGCGGCGCAGGCGGTCTCGCCCGGGTTCGATCCTGCCGATTATTTCGGGTATCCGCGACGCCAATATCACCGTCTCCGCGAAATGGAGGCATTTCTGCGGCGCGCCATCGAGCCCGACCTGGACCGCAGCGGCCTGGGACTTCGACTTCGCTACCTCTCCGGTGGGATGAGTCCTTCGGCTCGGCTGGTCGCCGGGCGCGTCATTCCGGAGCGGGCCGGCTATTACCTGGGATATCGTATGAGTGAGGCTCTCGTCGCCGAGCGGGGCTTGGCCGAGGCCATCCGAGCCCCGGTTCAGGATTTCCAGGCCGCGGAAGACCTGGCGAGAGGCATACAGACTGCCTGAAGAGAAACTGAAGCGCTCTTCACTTTCTACTCTTCACTTGCCCACGCAGAAGCTCGCGAACACTCGGTCAAGTACTTCCTCCACATCGACTGCCCCAAGCAGCTCGTCGAGCGCGATAGTGGCCTCGCGCACGTGATGGGCGGCCAGAACGGCGTCTCTTCCTGGCCCGAGATGCGGGATCGCCTCGTTGAGAGCTGCCTCGGCACGGATGAGAGCGACACGATGACGCTCCCGGGTGAGCGCAGGTTCCAGATCGGACAGGCTGATCCGGTCGGAGAACACCCGCTCCGCGGTTACACGACGTAGCTGGTCCAACCCTTCGCCTGTGACTGAAGAGACCCGAAGACCCTCGCCCGGTTCAGGCGCGAGATCCGCCTTGGATTGAACCAGCAGCGTGGGACGTTCCAGAGTAATTGCCGCTTCATCCTCACCTATGTCACGTCCGGCTTCCACGCATAAGAGCACCAGATCAGCGGCGTTCAGGTAACGCCGGCTGACTTCCACGCCCATCCGGTCGATGCGGTCCGGCGCATTCCAGAGTCCCGCCGTATCCACGAGCCTGACGGGCCAGCCCAGAAAATCGGTATGCGCCTCAATCGCGTCGCGAGTGGTGCCCGGGATCTCGGTTACCAGAGCCCGGTCTGCGCCAAGCAGCGCATTGAACAGCGACGATTTGCCTGCATTGGGCCGTCCGGCAAAAACCAGGAGCGCGCCCTCCCGCAGCCGCTCTGCAGCCGGAGCAGTAGCAACCAGATGGTGGATCTGTGCCGCCACGCGTTCGATCTCCCCCGTGATCCGCTCAGCTGTAATTGGTCCCTCATCTTCTTCGGGAAAGTCGATGTCGTAGCCAAGGAGCGCCTGCAGCTCTACCAGCGACTCCCGGAGCGCGGACAACCGCCGTGAGAGACTGCCCTCGAGCTGCCGGAGTGCGGCACGGGCCTGTACCGGCGCAGTCGAGTCGATCAGGTCGCCGACCGCCTCGGCCTGCACCAGGTCCAGCTTTCCATTGAGCACCGCGCGCCGGGTGAACTCCCCAGGCGCCGCAGCCCGCGCACCCGCTGCATGAAGCGCGGCTAGCACCCGCGCCGGAGCGAGCAAGCCTCCATGACAGGAGAGCTCGACCAGATCCTCTCCCGTGTAACTGTGCGGACCGGGATAAACGGTGTAGACCCCCCGGTCAATAATCTCTCCATCAAGGCTCTGAAAATTGGCCAATCGGGCCTGGCGCGGCGGGGCGACGCGGAATTGGCTGATCACCCGACCGGCGATCTCGAAGGCGCCGACGCCACTGAGGCGGATAACGGCGAGCGCGGACCGCCCGGGCGGGGTCGCCAGAGCGATAATGGGATCACTGAGCATGCACAATGTAGAGTACTGGTGCTGCGGCTACTTCAGCTACGCCTTCCGCTTGGCCCGCTTGGCCGGTCGCTCCGGCGCTCGGGTCTTCACCTCGACAATGGCTTTGGCCGTGCGCCTCTGGCGCTCGCGGGCCAGCAGCCACTGCTGGGGGATGCTCGCGATGTTGCTCACCGCATAGTACAGGTTGAGCCCCGAAGCAAAGTTGAGGAAGAGGAACGTCATCAGCACGGGCATGACATACAGCATCATCTTCATCTGCGGATTGGGCTCCATGCCCATCTGCCCCACCTTGCTGAGGCCGTACATGGATAGGCCCATGATCAGCGGAATGATGTAAAGCGGGTCCGGTCTGGAAAGATCGGGAAGCCACAGGAACGACGCCCCCCTGAGCTCGATCGTGTTCTGAAACACGAAGAAGAGCGCAAACAGGACCGGCATCGGAAGGAGCATCGGCCAACAGCCGCCCAGCGGGTTGACGTTATGCTCCTTGTACAACTTGAACATTTCCTGCTGCACTCTCTGCGGATCGTTCTTGTGCTTCTCCTGGATCTCCTTCATAAGCGGTTGTACGGCCTGCAGCTGCATGTTGGCCCGCATTGCCTTCTGATTCAGGGGCCAGAGCAGTATGCGTACGAGAATACCAAAGATGATGAGTACCAGGCCGTAGGCGAGGTTCAGGTGCTCGTGCATCCAGACCAGGAGCCATCGTACGCCGGCTGCGAGCGGCCGGATAACCGTCCGAAAACCGGGCCAGCCGTAAGGATTGACGTCGTCGAAGCTGTGCCCGATCCGTCGCAGTCGATCGTACTCCATTGGACCGGCGTACACGGTGTAACCGAAGATGCCGCTCGGCGGAAGCGGAAGGCTGAGCCGAACGTTCGCCTGGGGCGATCGCTCGTCGGAGCCGGGCGGGGCGACGGCGGTCGCTCCGCTGATTCCCCCTCCCACACTGTCGAAGGCGAGCACCGCAGTGACGAAGTACTTGGACTTGACGGCAGCCCACTCAAGCGGCCCGCTCACGGTCCTCGCTTCACCGGGATCGAGTCCGCTGAAGTCCAGCCGCTCGGTCTCGTTATGCTTGGTGACAAGGGCCAGGGCGCGCCGGTTCTCATTGCTGTCTGCCTCGGTATCCGCGAGGCTGGGTCCCATTCCCACCAGCAGCAGACCGCCGTTTGGCCCCACGCCAGTCACCTGACCTTTGACACCGATCTGATAGTCATCCGGCCTGAAGGTATAGGTAAGGTCGACAGTGACTCCGTTACGTGAGGCACTCAGGCGAAGCGCCGTTAGGCCGGATACCGAGAGACTCTCCGCAGAAGGACGGAAGGGCCAATCAGCCAGTGGAATCGTGTCCTGCCCGAGGACGACCGTGAGCCCCAACATCCGACTGTTCTGGGGAATGATCTGGGCCGGCTGGCGCCGATCGGCGGTCGCCATCGATCGATAGCGTGGTAGTGTGGCATCTACCAGACGAGCACCCCGCGTGCTGATGCCGTAGGAATACAGAGGAGACCTGACCCGAACGGTGTCTTCTGCTTGCGAGGCGGCGGGGCGGGTCGGCGGCGGGGCAGCAACTTCTTGAGCAGTATCCCGTGCTGCAGGACGCTCAACAGTATCGCGCCCGATGTCTCTGATGATCGTATCAGCCGGCGGCGCTGTCTCGCTGCCCCGCTGCCCCGCTGTCGGGCCGGGAGTCGGTTTCTCCAGAAAGATGGCCGGCGCAATCGCAATGGCCATCATCAGCAGAATAGCCCAGATGGTACGTCGATCCATGGACTCAGGTCACGGATTCAAGGGACGGGATCGAAGCCACCCGGATGAAATGGATGGCAGCGAGCCAGACGGCGAGCAGCAAGCCAGGTTCCTCGAAGAGCGCCGTGGCGGGTAATCGCCTCGAGTGCATATTGAGAACACGACGGTGTGAACCGGCAGCTTGGCGGCAAAACCGGCGACACTACCAGCTGGTAACCGCGAATGGCCGATGCGAGCACCCGGCGGGGTAGGAGCAGAACGAAGCTGGTGGGGCTCACCGGCGGAGAAGCGCGGCGTCGCGCCAGGCGAGCAGCTGTGACCGAAGCGTCTCGAAGCTTGCCCCGTACGCCTCCCGCCGGGCTCGGATGACCAGATCACAGTCCGGTTGACCGGGCTGGATCTCACGTCGCCAGATTTCACGAAGCCGCCGGCGCAGGCGATTCCGGGCCACCGCCGAGGACTGGAATTTCGGGACGATGAGTCCCATGCGGGGTTGGCCCAGTCCATTGTCCATCCAGATCATGTCGAGGTGTTCGAGCCGGCGGCGGCGGCCATGGTTGAGACAGCGGCGAATGTCGGACGCGCGCGCGAGGCGATGGTCTCGCGGCAGGCGCGCCGATGGCGTCAGGAGCCTCCGTGCTTCGAGGGCAGCGACACGGTCAGCCGCTTGCGGCCTTTCTTCCGTCTGCGCGAAAGCACTGCGCGACCCCAGCGAGTGGCCATGCGGGCGCGGAAGCCATGCTTATTGATGCGGCGTTTGTTGCGCGGCCTGTATGAGGGCTTCATTCCGGCATTCCTCCAAGTGAGCCGGGGAAGTTAGTCGGGAAGGAGCGAGGGGGTCAAGGAAGTCGGATACGTCGAGAAGGCGGAGCGGTTCGGAAAAGTCCGCAGAGTATTCACACTAGGAAGAACAGCGATCAACATTGTCCACGATGCGAGGGATTTTTCAACCTTCGCATCTCCTCTCCGGCTTTTTTTTCTCTCCGACTTTCGACCGCTCGACGTCTACAACTTCTCCTGTCAAGTCCCGATTGACATTTCCATATCGCGCCCGTAACATCTCTCGCCCTTGAAAAAATTCCTTCCGTTTTCGAGTACCGATGCAGCTGTCCGCAAAAGACGCTTGGAAGCGCATTCTCGACGAGGCTCATCGCGAACTTCCCGACCACACGATCCGCACGTGGCTCGAGCCCACCGAGGCCATCGCCCTCGATGAAGGCCGACTGATCGTCGGCGCCCCAGATCAGTTTGCAGTGGAGTGGAACGAGACCAAGCACGCGACTCTCCTGTCCCGACTGGCTGAGCCGGTGCTGGGACAGCCCACCTCGATTGTGTTTCGAGTGAACGAGGACCGGCAGAAGCGGCCGCAGATGGATTTCTTCGTCGCGCCTTCCACCCAGGCTGCTGGAAGCACACAGCTGAATCCCAGTACCCAGCCCCTGAACGAACGCTACACCTTCGATACCTTCGTTATCGGTAAATCGAACGAGCTGGCAGCAGCAGCGGCCCACGCCGCCGCCGAGTCGCCGGGAAAGACGTACAACCCGCTCTTCATCTACGGCGCGACCGGGCTGGGCAAGACCCACTTGATGCAAGCCATTGCGCACGCTGTCATCGAGCGCCACCCGGAGACCCGGGTCCTGTACGTCGGAGCCGAGCAGTTCATCAACGAGGTCATCGAAAGCATCCACAGCCGCACCATGCCGGAGTTCCGGCGGCGCTACCGGATGGACGTGGATCTTTTCCTGGTGGATGATGTGCATTTCCTCGAGGGCAAGGAGATGACCCAGGAAGAGTTCTTCCACACTTTTAATGCCCTGTACGAAGGCAACAAACAGATCGTGCTCACGTCGGACCGGCCACCCAAGGAGCTGCCCGGACTCGAGGCTCGTCTGGTCAGCCGCTTCGAATGGGGCATGGTGGCCGACATCGGCCAGCCCGATCTGGAGCACCGGATCGCCATTCTTCGCAAGAAGCAGGAACAGGACCACCTGGAGCTCACGATCCCTGACGACGTGCTGCGATTCATCGCCGAGCACGTTCGCTCCAACGTCCGCGAGCTCGAGGGATGTATCATCAAGCTCCTGCTCTTTGCGTCCTTGAAGCACAAAGAGGTCTCCATCGAACTGGCTCGGGAGGCGCTCTCCGATAAGATTCGGCCTGGTGAGGACGGACTCACCCCACCGAGGGCCTTGCCATCGATCAATAAGGTTCAGGAGGTTGTCGCCCGGAGGTGGGGAGTGACTCCGGAAGGGCTCCGCTCAAAGGCCCGGATCAAAACCTTGACTGTGCCTCGTCAGATCGCCATGTACCTGGCACGGGAGCTTCTGGAGATGCAATTGGTTGAAATCGGACAGGCGTTTGGCGGAAGGGATCACTCGACGGTAATTCACAGCGTGGACAAGGTGAGCCGGCAGATGTCTCGCGACCGCAGCTTTCGTGAGCGGGTTGAGCACGCTCGCCAGGAGTTGTCCGCAGAATAATCCTCGTGTGGCTGAACCGTTGTTGGCAGTCTGGATAGGAGTGGACAGACCAGGGATTCAGCGGGCGTCAGTCCCCATGGCACACACCCTGTCGACACGCGGTCTCGAACGTAAGTTACGGATGCACCGATTGCTTGAAGGGCCGGTCAACATTTCCAGAGCCTCTACTACGGCTACTAAGTTTTATTAATACGGAGAGTAGTTTCTGATTATAGCGTTGCGGGGAGCGGCATGAAGCTCACGATCACACGAGAGCAGCTTCAGGAGGGACTGGTTGCGGTGGCGGCCAGCGTTCCTTCGAAGACCACGCTGCCGATCCTCTCAAATATCCTGCTCGAGGCCACCAAGGAAGGCATTCGACTCTCCGGCACCGACCTCGACATCTCGGTGAGCACCACGGTATCCGCGTCGGTGGACCAGGACGGAGCGATTACTCTCCCGGCTCGCAAGCTGGTGGAGATCGTGCGCGAGCTTCCGAGTGCCGCGATTCGTCTGACCGCCTCGGGAGAGCAGCGGGTGACTATCGAGTGCGGCCGATCACGGTTTCGCCTGCTCGGATTGCCTCGAGAGGAGTTCCCTGCGTTTCCCACTGTCAAGTTCGAAGGCGGCTGGCGGATCTCCTCCACCGAGCTCCAAAAGCTCATCGGACACGTGGCGTTCGCGGCCAGTACCGAGGAGAGCCGCCCTATACTGAACGGTGTGCTCTGGGAGCTACGGCCCGAGCGAATGCGCATGGTAGCGACAAACGGCCACCGGCTCGCCCGGATGGATGTGCCTACCTCGGAGGCGCAGGGAGCGGCGCAGGCCGACCTCATCGTTCCGCCCAAGGCCCTGGAGCAGATCCGGCGGCTGTTCGGCACTCAGGAAACCGTGGAGATCGCGCGCAACGAAAACCATCTCGGCTTTCGGTCGAGCTCCACCCAGATCTTCACCCGTTTGATCGAGGGACCGTATCCCAATTACGAGCAGGTCATTCCCAGGGAAAACGACAAGGTTGCTACCGCCGACAAAGTGGCGCTCACGGCCGCGCTCCGGCGGATGAGCATTGTAGCCAGCGATCAGACTCACCGGATCCGAATGGCGTTCGCCAATGGCGCGTGCAAGCTATCGGTGCAAACTCCCGATCTCGGCGAAGCCCAGGAAGAAGTCAACGTGAGCTACGAGGGCGATCCCTTGGAGATCGGCTTCAATGCCGCTTACTTGCTCGAGATTCTGAAGTACATCCCCACCGATGAAGTCCGCATGACCTTCAAAGCCCCCGAGCGGGCAGCTACCTGTGAGCCGGTTGGCTGGGACGACCCAGCCAGCTACCTGGCTCTTGTCATGCCGCTGCGCTTGGTAGACTAGAAGGCCACCTGGCTGGAGAAACAGATGACTCAACCGTCGACATACGATTTCGAGTCTCGCGATGGCTCCCAAAACTCGGTAAGTAGTGGAGGCGGCTTCGTAGCTCTCGCCGTGATCGCCATGGCTGTCGGTGCCGGTGCCGCCCTCCTGCTCGCGCCGCAGGAAGGTGCCCGAACCCGTCAGCGGGTAGGAAGAGGCCTGCAGAGCCTCAAAGGAGGAGCGGCCGAAACCCTCTCGCAGTTGCAGCGCGAGATCCGCCGCCGGCGAGAGCAGTCCCGCCGCGAAAAGCGGATCATCGGTTTGGCGGCGTTTTGCCTCGGCGCCGGCTTCGCTGCGATGCTGACACCAGAGAGTGGACCTGAGGCCCGCCAGCGCCTCAGCACCACCCTCGGCCGGATCAAAGTGGGTACCGTGGACCGGATTGAAGGACTGCGGCGTCAGCCGGAGGAAACTAGGTCAGGAAGCAAGTCCCAGCCGGTTCGAAGTGTACAAGAGCTGGGAAGGGAGCCCGACGCAGTCTTTTGATCGAGCTCGAGTGCGAGTCAGCGCGTGGGCTGGCGAAACGAAGTTATCGAGTAGGTGCCCGCCTGCTTCACCGGCACGGTTTGACCGAGCGCTGGTACCGTGATGGTCATGTCACCGGAGTCACTCCCACGGGCCGACACCAGCGTGCCATCCAGACTCAGATAGTGCACCGCCGAACGAGTGCCCGAGGCGGTCATCTCGAGCTTCTGATCGTATTGAGTTCCCTGACCAGTTCTGCGATAGGTTCCCTGACTCTCCAGCTTGAGCGCTGATCGAACCTGGGAGTCATCGCTCGACTCTGCCCGATATCTGGTGAGAGAACGCTCGATCGCGTCGAACGCGTCGGCTCGGATCGGCACCTCCGTCGTGTCCGTCCACGCCATGCCCGGGCGAACTCCATCAGGAGGCAGGGTGGGAAACAGCGCACGCAGGTTGCTCCCGATCTGATCGCCGAGCGTACTGGTTCGGTCCGCCTTCAGCGCGGATAGCTCACCCGCAGGAGTGAGCCTCCCCCTCCACCTGGTGCCCTGCGCTGGTATGATCGAGTCCAGGACGGCTGGGACGCCACCCACAGCCGCTTGCAACGAATCGAGCACGATCGTAGCCAGATAGCCGTCGGACTCTGGCGTGATAGTCAGGCGGAGATACGCCGTGCGGTCGATGAGTTGCAGCTGATTGGCGCCTCCGGGGAGCTGGAGCGTCAGGCTATCGTGCCGCGTGAGGGTGTAGGCCGCATCCTGAACCGGACGATACATCACCGCTGCCGCCGCTCCACCTGGCGGCGGGGGCACACCGGCTGTGGGATCACCTGGGTCCGGAGTAGGAGTGCCTGGCTGGCCTGGTCCGGCAGTTGCTGAGCCGCAACCAGACACCACAATACCGGTCAGCAGCGCGAGGCGATATCGTGCGCTCATCGAGTGCTCACTTGATCGTGCTGACCTCGGTCTTGTGGGCAATCGAGATTGGCAGTGGCTGGGGCGCGAATGATCCGGAAATCTTGAGCGATGACTGCTGACGCCAGCTGCCGCCCAGGTAACGTCCATCCGTGCCAATATAGTAAGAACCGGTGCCCCGCCCCGTGCCTTCGATGCGAGCAGGGCCTTGCGGCGTCGGCTGCGTTCCCGCGACCGACGATGTGAAGTCCTGAGCGACTCGTACCGCCTTCCTGGACGCTCGGGTCTCGTTGGCAACCACTTTGTAGGTGCTGACACGCCGTACCGTCACACTGTCAGTACCGACACCGTTGGTCTGGGCAGTCGTATCTGCCCACGCAGTACCCACTCGGAGGTTGGAACGGATCCAGGGGAAAAAGTCACTCACCAGACTCTGGATCTGGACCGCGGAAGAGCCGGTACCAGCCGGTTCGAGGCCGGTTGGCTTCCCCGACTTATCCAGGAACCCACGAAACTCCGCACCACGTGCACTGTCCAGGACCGCTCTGGGTATCGGAGTCGCGCTGTCGCCACGAATGGAGTCGACCACTACACGAATAGTCTTGCCGCCTGCGCTATCCGTCAGAGTCACCGTTACGAAGCTGCTGGTGGTGAATGCAATCTTCTCTTTGGCGCCGCCGCTCGCCGTGGCGTCGATCTCCTGATTCAGCGTTTGATCGATCCGGTACTTCATGATCATCGGCGGGGCCGGCTGGATACTGATCCAACTGGCACTGAGTGCCAGGAGAGCGGTGGCAAGTGACAGCATCACGACTCCGATCGGGAAAGCAGGGGAAGGTAACCGCCTCCGGGGGTGGAAACCAACAGCCCTCCGGATAGATCCGGAGGGCCGCCGCTGGTCGAGCCATAAGCCGAGTTCTGTGTCCCACTCGTTCACCTTTTGAGCGAAACGAGGGGAGATGGTCATCTGTCTGGGATGGCCGTCGCCGGCCACCTCTAGCAGCCTACCCGCGGCTTCCCTCAACAACCTTGCGGAAGTTTCGGGACTGTTCGGTGTGGGTCACACCTCGCCGCCTATTTGGCCTTGCTCCGGCTGGGGGTTACCGTGCCACTGCTGTTGCCAGCAGTGCGGTGGGCTCTTACCCCACCGTTTCACCCTTACCCTGTTCGGCGAGCCGAACTCGGGCGGTCTGTTCTCTGTTGCCCTATCCGTCGCCTTGCGGCGCCCAGGTGTTACCTGGCAGCCTACCCTGTGGAGCTCGGACTTTCC
Organism: Gemmatimonadales bacterium; assembly: GCA_036258655.1. Lineage (GTDB taxonomy): Bacteria > Gemmatimonadota > Gemmatimonadetes > Gemmatimonadales > GWC2-71-9 > CAVVWJ01. The sequence goes on from DATADG010000246.1 coordinate 15,294, forward strand.
TCGGGACCCTGTCGGGCCCGCGACCATCGTGCTCGGCCAGTGGTTCTAATATAGCGGGTCAGGGGGTAAGCGGGTAGGCGGGTAAGTGGATGGCGTCGATGCTGAACGTCTTGCAGCAGAATCAGTTGCGCAGCGTTTATCTAGACCAGCCGACCCGCTTACCCGCTTACTCCCAGCCGCGCCAGCCCCCGTTCGGCCTGCTGCACGAACGGCTGAAGCGCTGGATGCGCCTGCTTCCATTGCAACAGTACCTGTCGGTACTGCTCCCTCGCTTCGGCGTGCCGACCGAGCCTCTCGTACGCCGCTCCACGCAGAAGCCTCACGCGCCCCAGCATTCCCCACCCTGAGTCAAAGGTGCCGGTCTGAAGTGCGGAAGGCTGATAACCCTCCAACATCCGGATGGTCGTCTCGTACTCGCCGAGGAGGTAATACGCCTGAGCCGAGAGCGGCTCAGTGAGGACACGGTACATCCGCTTTCCGTAATTCGCGGGGACCCGCTCACCGAGCGTGCGCCGGGCCCCGGCGGAATCGCCTCTGCTCACGGCCAGAAGAGCCCGCACTTCCTTGGCCGGCGGTTCCCCGGATATCGCCTCCAGCTCGTGGAGAGCGGTGCTATCGCCTGCCAAGCCGGTGAAGAGCCCGATCGCAGCGCTGGCGCCGCTATGGGCTACGTGCTTCCGCTCTTCTGGAGGAGACATCCGGGCGTCTTCGGCAGCGCTTTGCCAGATCTGCCGCAATGCGGATGGTGGCCCGCCGGCGGCGGCATACAGATCCCCCAGCATGGCTCGCCGCCAACCCTCTCCCTTTGAGCCGGGCCATTCCGGGTGCGCGATAACCTCACGCCGCACCTGAGCGGCCAGCTCCAGGGTTCTGGCTGCATTGGTCAGGTCGCCCTGGTATGCAAAGACGTTTGCGGCGGCGGCGATATCGTTCACGACGGTCGGCGTGCCGCGATAAAGCCGGAAGTCCTCTGAGGCGGCGGTATCCAGCGCGCTGCGGAGCTGGGCGGCGGCGCGGTCCACGTCGCCTGAGGCAAAGCGCACTCTGGCTTCCACGAACGGCAGCTCGGGGTGGAGCGGAGTCGCGAGTCTGAACCGCTCCAGCTCGGATAGTGCACCGGCGTAGTTCCCGGCCGAGACGTACGCATTTACCATGGCCGCATGGGCCCGGAGCGTAGTCGGCTGAGTCGAAACCCAGGTGCGCGCTGTCGCAAGGGCTTCCGCTCTGGCTCTCTGGACCGCCGCTCGAATTGTTGCGCTGTCCATCGCCATCCGCCCCGAGCTCGTCCGGGTGACGGCGAAGGAATCTCCGGGGAGGAGTGCATAATGGGGATAGGTTGCCCCGGCCACGCTCAGCATCTCCTGAACGTGATCGTAGGCCAGGACGTAATTCGGATCCAGTGCCAGCGCGCGCTTAAAGGCCCGCAGCGATTGCGTCCACAAACGTGAAGCATCGGTCCCGGCGGTGTCGTGATACCATGCGTCCCCCAGCCCATACCAGGCGTCCGCATCGTCCTTGTTACGTGCGATCAGCTGATTGTACAGTGCCCTCGCCTCTTCGAACTGACCGCCGATGAAGGCTCGGTACGCGTTGATGACCGTGCGTTCGTGCGACGGGAGGTTGGACGAGTAGGTGGTAGCGCGCATCATGAGCTTTTCGGACAGGGTGTCCTCAAACCCCGCCATCCACCCCCGGGTCAATGCAAGCTTGTAGTACGCCAGGCCAAATGTGGTGTCGATCGCGATGGCGCGTTCCAGATCTCGTTGTGCTCCGGCCAGGTCCCATCGGTTGAGCTCCTCTACGCCCCTGAGGTAGGCGCGAAACGCCTCGAGGGATGCCGTGGTGGCGCGAGCCACGCCGGTACGGATCTCGTTGGGTGCACCCGACAGGTCCAGCAGCTTGGCTGCCAGCTGGTCAAAGAGGGGCCGTACGTCCTCGCCGGCACGATCATCTACCCGCGCGACATCGACGCGGTTGCCGGTAGCCACGTCGAATACTCGTGCGACCAGGTGCAGCGAGTCTCCGGCGGGGGTGAAGTCTCCCAGCACAACTGTCCAAACTCCTGCTTCCCGCGCCAGCCGACGGGCCATTTCGAGGCCGATCTCATCGCCCACCTTGATTCGATGGCGGGCCAGAAGGTCGTGAAGCCGCTCGTGATCGACAACCGTCAAGTCATTCCATTGCGAGAGATTCAGCCCGAGCATGCTGACGCTGCCCTCTCGCAGCCAGTCCACCGAGCGATCTTCACGGAGATTGTTGAACGGCAGCACCAGGATGGAGTGGCGCGGGTTCACGCCGCTCGGCGGAGCGGGATTCTTTCGCCCCAGTGCGACGATGAGAGTGACCATCGCCGCGCCGAGCGCTGCCACCAGGGCGAGCCTCCGCCTGAGCCGCGGGAGGGGACGGATCTCTCTTACGTTGCCGGCGACTGCCTGTCGCAATTCCTCACCTGACTGCCACCGCTCCGCGGGTTGTTTCTCGAGCGCCCGCATCACCGCCGCAGCCAGGGCATCCGGCGTTTCGGGGCGCAGTCGCTGCACGGGAGCCGGGCGCTCAGCGATGTGCTTGGAGACAACAACCCGGTTTGGTCCCTGAAACGGCGGATGCCCGGTCAGCATCTCATACGCCACCACCCCAAGCGCATACAGATCGCTCCGGGTGTCGATCTCCTCTCCGGCAGCCTGCTCGGGGCTCATGTACACCGGTGTTCCGACGGCAACACCCTGGCCGGTGGTTGAGCCTCCACTCGCCTCGACCGCCACCGCGCGGGCAATTCCGAAGTCGGCCAGAAGCGCCCGGCCGGTTACTTGATCGAGAAGAACGTTCTCCGGCTTGACGTCGCGATGTACTACACCGGCTCGGCGCTCGACGCAGCAGGGCGCGCGGGCGTGATCCATCGGGACGTCAAGCCGGAGAACGTTCTTCTCGATCAAGCGACAGGCAGGGCGCTCCTGGCCGACTTCGGGATTGCCCGCGCCGTAGCACTCGAGGCGACCGGGGGGTCGACCACCGGCCAGGGTGTCGCGGTAGGAACGCCGGTGTACATGAGCCCGGAGCAGGCCGCCGGAGAGGAGATCGACACCCGAAGCGACCTGTACGCGCTTGGCGTCGTGGCGTACGAGATGCTGACGGGCCATCCGCCGTTCCAGGGTCCCAACCGTGTGGTCGTGTCCCGGCACATCGCGGAGCGTCCCGTCCCGGTGCAGCGGCTCCGCCCGGAAACGCCGGACCACCTGGCGGCGGCAGTGATGCGTGCCCTGGAGAAGCAGCCTTCCGAGCGGTGGCAGTCCGGGGAGGAGCTGCGACAGGCTGTCACCGGCGGGGGGACGATCCGCCGTTCCGCACGGCTCAGGCCCAGGGTAGCCGCTGCTGCCGCAGTCGGGGC
>DATADG010000247.1:0-3315 GCA_036258655.1 Gemmatimonadales bacterium
CGAGACGCCCGCGTTCGGGTCTGCCCGTGCGTGGAAGGATGCGTTGAGTCGCCGCGAGAGCTCCCAGTCCGATCGGAAGGTTGACGTAGAAGATCCAGCGCCAACTCAGGTGCTCGGTCAGCAAGCCGCCCAGAGTGGGACCGGCGCTGGTGCCCAGCCCGACGGCGACCGCGCTCCAGCCGAGGGCGCGGCCGCGTTCAGCTGGCGGAACTACGCCGGTGAGGATCGCTGTGCTGGTGGCCAGGATCAGCGCCGAGCCGATACCCTGGACCATACGGGCTGCAATCAGCAGCTCGAGCGAGGGGGCCGCGCCGCACAGTGCCGATCCGAGGGTGAAGACGGCCAGTCCCCCGGTCCAGATCGATGTGCGTCCGACCAGGTCGGAGAGCCGGCCGAAGGTCAGCAGCAGGGCGGCAACTACGACGAGGTATCCGATGATGACCCACTCGATCGTGCCGCTCAGTGGTGTGTCGAACGCACGGGCGATCGCAGGCAGGCTGATGTTGACGATCGAGGCATCGAGCGTCGTCATCAGCACGCCAACGCATACGAGCAGGACTACCGCCCACTTGCGCGGATGCATCACACTGTCTGCCACAGGTGCTCGATGATCTCTGAGTCCGTTCGGCCGAATACTCTTACCCCCACCTCCGAGCCATACGGTGTCGGAAAGACCCACCTCTGAGCGGCCAGCGTCTGCCGGGAACTCCGTTGGAGTGCGATCCCAACCAGAGCCCCGACAAAAACCATTGCGGCCAAGCTCGACTGATCCATGGCAGGTCTCCACGCGTCTGTAGCATCTTCGATGAGCGTACGAGCGTGAAGGCCGCCCGCTGCTCGAATGCCAAGATCTCCACCACGGTCGAAAACCTCTTGGACTTGGCTGCTCCCCTAAGCAGGGGGGTCGAAAACTCCCCATTACGGGAATAGACCCAGTTCACGGCTGAGCCCACCTTGCGTCTGGCCAGCACCCACTCGTGCTGACGGAGCGTGGCCGAACCACGAGCAGGAGAATGGCTCTGCCGTTCGGATGTACAAGGAGCGTTCAATGTCCATCATTCACTTTCCTTGGGCTGCCTTGGCCGTTGCCGCTACCGTGGCACTGCCTGCAGGAACACCTCCTCCCCCAGCGAGGGATGAATCTGAGGCCTTGGCTGTGATCGAAAAATTCAGGCGCAAGGATCCGAGGTTGGCCAGGATGTTCAGTCAATCAGCTGGCTACGTTGTCTTCCCGACAGTCGCCAAGGCGGGATTTGGAGTCGGGGGTGCCATGGGAAAGGGATACGTCTACCAGAACGGGCGCCTCATCGGACGGTCCACACTCAAGCAACTGACGATCGGTCTTCAGGCCGGCGGCCAGGCGTATAGCGAGGTGATCTTCCTCGAGGACGAAGCCGCGCTGAAAAATTTCAAGCGGGGTCACCTCAAGCTCGATGCTCAGGCATCCGCGGTTGTGTTGAACGAGCGGGTGTCGTCCGATCTGCCGTATCGCAACGGGGTGGCCATCGTCACCATGGCGGAAGGCGGGCTCATGTACGAAGCATCAGTTGGCGGGCAGGAGCTTTCCTTTCAACCATTAACCAACGGGGCGTAGTGGCCCGGCCAGCGACTCGGACAGGGCTCCGTGCGCAGGGGAGCCCTGTTCGCTGCCGCGATACTCTTCCTCATCGTTGATTCCTCGAACAGCTGTGCAGGAAAGCCTCCTCCACCCACGTGAGGAAGGGGCTGGTGTCGCGTGCCGCAGGTGGCTCGAGGCGAGAGGCGCGCCAGCACCAGCGACCAAATGCACGCGATTGGGATATTGGCACCAGCTCCATGATGCCAAGTTGCTCTGCGGCCGATGCACACGATTGGATCTCGGTGCTCCCTCGATCAGGGGATGAAAAGACTCCCCGATTCGGGAGTGGCCGCCGCCGCTTCAGCGTACAAGCTTGTGGTGGAAAACCCGGACGGAGAACAGGAGAAGCAATACATGAGCGGGCGTGCAGCGCGTGTCATTCGCCGTGCCAACGAGACTGGATTCAACGGAAAGGGAGCCTAATTGTCAGGAACGAGCATTGACCAGAAGCAGCGGGAACAGCCTGAGGCTAACCTGCGGGCCAGTCTTGCCGCTCGGGGGGTCGAGCTCGGAAGCGAGGTCGGCAGGGGTGGCATGGCGATCGTCTATCGAGCCTATGACCGACGGCACAGCCGGCAGCTGGTGGTGAAAGTGCTCCGCCCCGAAGCTTACGCGGCGCTCGGCCCGGATCGCTTTCTGCGCGAGATTCAGATTGCAGCGTCACTGCACCACCCGCACATCGTTCCGATCTATGACTCCGGCGCCGTAGATGGTGTCCCGTTCTATGTCATGCCGTACATCGAAGGAGAGTCTCTCCGGGAACGACTGGCGCAAACGGGCAGGCTGACCGTCGACGAGGCGCTCCGGATTGCCCGGGAGGTTGGGGATGCGCTCGCATACTCGCACGCGCACGGCATCGTGCACCGTGACATCAAGCCCGAGAACATCCTGCTGGAAGGAAGCCATGCGCTGGTTGCGGACTTCGGCATTGCTCTGGCGGCGCGCCGGACTCCTCCGCAACTGACATGGCAAATGGATGAAGGTGAAAGCCGGCTCACCAGCACAGGCATGGTCGTCGGGACACCTGCGTACATGAGCCCGGAGCAGGCGACCGCGGACCCCGCAGTCGATGGCCGGAGCGACATCTTCAGCCTGGGATGTGTCCTTTACGAGATGCTCGCCGGTGAGCGGCCATTTAATGGAAGATCTGCTCAGGCTGTTATCGCGGAGCGCTTTGAGAAATTGCCGGTGCCACTGCACCAGCGTCACCCCGATGTGCCAGCTGAAATATCGGACGCCGTCGCGAAGGCACTCGCACTGGAGCCGGAGGCCCGCTTTCCCACTATCGGCGACTTTCTGGCCGCGCTCGACACTGTGCGGACTCGCCGGAGCCCCTGGCGCTGGCGTCCAGCGTTGGCTGGGAGCCTCGCCGTCGTGGTACTCTCGCTGCTAGTCAGCTGGCCGGCATTCCGGCAGGTGCAGCGGCTCGATCCAAGGCGGGTCGCAGTGGCTTCGCTCAGCAACCAGACCGGCAGCAGGAGCCTGGACCCACTCGGAGCTCTAATCGGTGACTGGATCACAGAGCGACTAAGCCGCTCCGGGGTGGAGGTGGTGATCTCGGCGACAGTGGTGCCGGCGCGGCATGCTGAGCGTGCGGCTGGCGGCGCCCAAAACGATCCGGAATGGCTCCGGGATCTCGCGCTCGAGACCCGCGCGGGCACGCTGGTATCGGGCTCGTACTACCGGGGAGCCCAGGG
>DATADG010000248.1:0-5758 GCA_036258655.1 Gemmatimonadales bacterium
GGAAACTGGTTCGTTCCATTCTCCTCGGCCTGGCTCTCGATCTGCGCGGCGACACTGCCGAAGCAATCTCTCAGCTCTATCGGCAGCTCGGCTGGCATCGACGAGATCTCACCCGAATCAAGTCGTGGCGAGCCACTGTCCGCGCTCATGCCGCCGCTGACCTTGGTCTGATCAACGCGCCCGAGGCCACTCCTGCTCTGCTCAAGGCGCTGAACGATCCGGATGTCCGCGTACGCCAGGCAGCGGTTTGGGCCGTCGGCCAGTCGGGAAAGGCCGCCCTGCAGGGATTGGTCCGCCTCCTGGGCGATCGCAACACCATGGTAGCGCACCGAGCCCAGGAAATCCTGGCCGAGCGGGGGTTCGAGGTCGCTGCGAGCATCCTCACCTACGCGGAGACCACCTCGATTCGGGCCGGCCGCTTGGCGGCGATCGAACTGATTGGATGGCTCCGGCTGGCAGCCGGGGCGAATCTCCTCCTGAGGTTCATGACCGACCTGGATCCCGAAATCCGGGTCAAAAGCGTCAAGGCTGCCGCAGCGATAGGTGACCCCGTCTTCCTGGGCAGCTTTCACAATCTGCTGAGCGATGCAAGCTGGCCGGTCCGCTGCCAGGCGGCAAAAGGGCTGAGTCTCTTCGGGAGTCCAGAATCCATCCCTGGCCTGAGCCAGGCCCTTCGCGACCGGCACTGGTGGGTTCGCTTCTATGCCGCGACCGCGCTGGCAGAGATCGGTCCTGCGGGCGAGGAGGCCTTGTCGGACGCATTACAGGATTCCGAGCCGCTGGTGCGCGACATGGCTCGATATCTTCTGGAGCGGCGACAGATGGTCCCGGCCCTGCCATGACAACTGCCTATCTCGAGCACGTACTGGGCTGGTATACCGGGTTCATGCTCTGCTTCTTCTTCACCATCAACAGCTACTACCTGATGCTCACGGTTGCCGGCTTCTGGCGCACGGTTCGCGTGTTCAAGGAAGTGCGGCGGCCCGACCAGCGGCGGTTGCTGCGATCGCCACGGACGCCGCCGGTGTCGGTCCTCGCGCCGGCCTTCAATGAAGAAGCCAACGTGGTAGAGAACGTCCGCTCACTGCTCATGCTGGATTATCCGCTGTTCGAAGTCGTGCTGATCAATGATGGCTCGAAAGATCGGACGCTGGGACGCCTGGTGGATGCGTTCGGTCTGCGGCAGAGTGCACGGAGCTTCGAGCATTCGCTACCATCTCAGCCGATTCGGGCGGTCTATGAATCTCCCACGTACCCCAACCTGGTTGTGGTGGACAAGGTAAATGGTGGGAAGGCCGACGCGCTCAACGCCGGCCTCAATGTCAGCCTCTACCCCATCTTCTGCGCGATTGACGCCGATTCCATCCTCGAGCCGGATGCCCTGCTCCGCCTGGTTCGACCCTTCGTAGACGCTCCCGGAATCACCATCGCCGCTGGCGGTGTGGTGCGGGTGGCGAATGGCTGCGAAATCCATGGCGGGCGAGTCCATCGAGTACGACTCCCGTCCCGGCCACTCCCGCTCATGCAGATTGTGGAGTATCTGAGAGCCTTCCTGTTCGGCCGGATGGGTTGGAGCACCGGCAACAGTCTGCTCGTCATCTCGGGAGCCTTCGGACTCTTTGAGAAGAAGGCCGCCGTCCTTGCCGGCGGGTACGCCACAGATTCGATCGGCGAAGACATGGAGCTGGTCGTGCGCATGCACCGGCAACGACGAGAACAACGGCAGCCGTACCACATTGGCTTCGTTCCCGATCCGATCTGCTGGACCGAGGTACCGGAAAGCCTGCGAGTCCTGCGCCGCCAGCGAACCCGGTGGCAGCGTGGGCTGATAGATACGCTGGTGCGCCACCGGGGTATGATCGGGCGACCGAGATACGGTTCGGTCGGATTGGTGTCACTGCCGGGCTTTGTCATGTTCGAGATGCTGAGCCCTCTGGTGGAGATGTCGGGATATCTGCTGTTTCCAATTCTCTGGATGTTCAATCTCCTGAGCGCCTCCGTCGCAGGCACCTTCTTCGTGCTCGCCATCATGTACATGGTCCTCGTATCCGCGCTGGCGGTTTTGCTGGAGGACATTGCCTTCCGGCGCTATGCCAGCGTGAAAGACTTGGGCCGCCTCCTGATTGGTGCCGTTCTGGAGAACTTCGGCTTCCGGCAGCTCACCGTGTGGTGGCGGGTCCGTGCCTTCTGGGAGTACCTCCGTGGGGATGCTTCCTGGGGAGTGATGGAACGGCGTGGGGTGGGAGCGAGTACCTGATGACCTGGCTGCTGCGTAACGAGCTGACTCCGCACAGTGGAGCCGCACTGGTGGCAGCGGCCTCCGGCGCGAGCGTCGCCGCTCTTGGCGGCCTCGTGGTCGCAGGATGGCTCACAGTCGCCGTTGCGCTGATCCAGGTGCTTCCCGGGCTCCCACCCATGCAGTACAACACGGCCCTTGGTTTCATGATTTGCGGCGCCGCCATGCTCGCTGCGGCGCTCGAGTTGCGGCGGCCGACCGCCCTGCTGGGAGCGCTCGCTGCCCTGATCGGGCTCGCCACTCTGAGCCAGTTTGTATTGGGTATTGACCTTGGGATCGATGACTTGCTGGTTGAGACCTACGTGATCACCGGAGTCTCCAATCCCGGCCGGATGCCGCCGAACACCGCGTTGGGCCTGACTCTCATTGGCGCGGCCCTGATGGGATTGTCCTGGCCGACCATCTCCAAATCCCGCCATCTCTATCCCGCACTACTCGGATCCATTGTCATAGCCCTCGGGACTGCCGCCCTCGTGGGGTATGCAGCCGACATGCCGGGGGCGTACGGTTGGGGGCATTTCAACCGCATGTCGGTACACACTGCCCTGGGGTTTATCCTCCTAGGAGGCGGCGTGGTGGGGCTGGCCTGGAACGTCGCCCAAAGCCAAACATCCGAGGCACCATCGTGGCTTCCGACGCTCGCGGGAGTTGCGGTTGCGAGTGTAACCCTCTGCTTATGGTATGCACTGGTCTCCCCGGCGCCACCGCAGCTGGAACACACCGCCACGCCGGCGTCAATTCCCAACGGTATTCTGCCGAACATCACCCTGGCAGCGGGTCTCCTCAGCGCTGTTCTGCTGGGCTGGTCATTAAAAGTGGAGCAGACAGCCCGGCAGCGGGCCCGGTCGCTTGCCGCCTCAAACCTGGCGCTTGATCAGCAGAGCCAGGCTCGCGAAAAGGCGGAAGAGATGCTTCACCAGCTCGCCGCAATCGTCCAGAACTCGAACGACGCGATCATTGCCACGACCTTGGATGGTACCGTCCTGACCTGGAATGCGGGTGCGGAGCGGCTGTACGGCTACTCCGAGGAAGAAGTCCGTGGGCGACACGTATCCTTCCTGCATAGCCGGAAGGAGCAGGCGCACGATTTGTTCAAACGAGTTGTCTGGGGTGAAATAATCCAGGAACTGGAGACAGTGAATCTGACCAAGGATGGTCGCAAGATCGACGTGTCTCTCAGCATCTCGCCGATGCTGGATCGTACCGGCCGGGTAATAGGGGCATCGAGCATTGCTCGCGATATCACCGAGCGCAAGCAGCTGGATCAGATGAAAGACGAGTTCGTGGGGACGGTATCCCACGAGCTGCGCACTCCGCTCACCGCAATCAAAGGATTCATCGAGCTCGTGGCGGACGGCGACGCGGGGCCGCTCACCGAGGCGCAACGGGAGTTTCTCCAGATAGCATCGCGGAACACGGATCGCCTTGGCAGCCTGATCGATGACTTGCTCGACATCAACAGGATCGACTCACAGTGTTTCGAGATCCGGATTGAACCTATCGATCTAACTGCAGTCTTGAACGATGTGGCAGCTACCTTCGGCCCGATGGCCCAGGCAAAGGGGCTCGCATTCCATTGCAAGATCGACCCGTTACCAAGCATCATGGGTGATGGGGCACGGCTGGTTCAGGTGTTCAGTAATCTTGCGTCCAACGCAATCAAATACACTCCCGAGGGCGAGGTTGGCATACGGGCTCGGCGCGCCGATGCAGGCATTGAGGTGGTGGTCTACGACTCGGGCATAGGATTAACCAAGGAGGAGCGGTCGCAGCTGTTTACCAAGTTTTTCCGGGGCCGTAACCCTGTGGTTACTGAATCCGGCGGCACCGGACTCGGCCTGGTCATCGCCAAGGCGATCATCGAGAAACACCGCGGGATCATTGAAGTAGCGACAGTTCCCGGGGAAGGGACTCACTTCCGAGTGGTGCTTCCGCTCCAGGTTGCAGGATAGGATCGGCCTTATGGCCAAGATTCTCCTGGCGGAAGACGAGAAGCAGATCGCGGACATGATCACCTTCAAGCTGACCAATGGTGGCCACCAGATTGTTCGGGCTGAGGACGGTGAGCAGGCCTTTGCAGCGGCAAAGCAAGAGTTGCCAGACCTGATTTTGCTCGACGCCATGATGCCGGGGATCAACGGCTTCGAGGTATTGCGCCGGCTCAAGGCCGACGCCTCACTGCGGACCATTCCTGTGATCATGGTGACGGCCAAGGGGCACGAGCGAGACGTGCTGAACGGCCTTCGCGGCGGCGCAATCGACTACGTCGTCAAGCCCTTCAGTTTGAAGGAGCTCTCCGCCCGAGTGGAGTTGGCGCTCCGGCGGGATCCGCCCCCCACAGCAGCCTGAGGCTATCGTACACCGGTTTCAGGCGGGCATGAGATCGGGGTTCGGACCACTCCTGCCAGCGCCAGGCCTGGAATCTGGAGGAATGCCACACTCCCCGCTCCAGCCTCGGGATTGATCCGAGTACCCGGTTCCTCGAGCTCTTGTCATAGAGAAGCACGCCGATGTGAAAGTCCTCCGCCCGGACGGTGCCAAGGCGTCCAGTCGCTGTTGTGTCGTGCAGGAGTGTGCGTGTAGAAGGATCGGTCACGTTCAGCAGGTCCCAGGGTATCCGCAGCTGAAGCAATCCAGCCTTTTGATCGAAGTACCAGTCAGAGAGGGTCGAGCCCGACTCTGTGCCGTAGCGAAGCCGTCCGCGATCGTACCCCTGCGCTGGATAAAAGGTCCCGTCCCTACCGAAGCGCGCCCTGTTAGTGATGATGTAGAGCGAATCGAAGCGGCCGTCCTCGCGATTGCGAGTTTCCACCGGACGCCGGGCAAACCTTCCGAAATCGTCCCCAGTTGCGGCATCGAGCCGCGCATCGTGACGGTTGTAATCCGGTGTCACTCTCACCCAAGCTGCGGCGGGACTCACCAGATCGATCAGGAACTCGAATCCGACCTCGCTCCGTACTGAGCTGCGGGGCAACCGGTGCTGCCCCACGGTCAGCTGGTAGGTATCGATCGCGATCTGCAACCCCAGGGTATCCCAGATCGCGGCCCGACCTGACAGCTGCACGGCCAGGTACAGGTAGGACTCGTCAGCGCCTGCTCGGAGAGATCGGAGCACGCTCTGCTCCTCCGACTGTACCAGTCGAAGATCTCGCCACCGGCTTGGATCACCTCCGAGTCTTGGCGTGCTCACCCTGTCTCCCGCATACTGGCCCAGAATGCCATAGTTCTGTTCTGGGTCCATCACATTGTGCCAGAGCTTGGTATTGTCTTGCGGAATCTGGTAATCAACCACTGCCCAGTTCTTCTTGAACCACTCATCAAGCCAGGCAAAGACCAGGCCTCCTGCGGCACCGGCCTGGCGAATTTCGCGGGTGAGTCTAGCATTGACCGCTGCCATGGAGTGCTCGTCGTGACCACCGTGGTTCCAGCCCTGAGGGTGCAAATGTGCGATGCCTCGGCTGG
>DATADG010000249.1:0-3685 GCA_036258655.1 Gemmatimonadales bacterium
TTGTCATTCTCCTACCATACCTTGCACACTGACGCGACTTTTTCATCCCGAACGATAGATAGCAGCATGACCGTATGAGTCGGAAGTCGGCCTCCAGTTCCACGATGGTTGAGCGTGCCAGCGCCCTCATTGTGACCCTTGGCCTGATCTCTCACCCCGAAGGCGGGTACTACGGGGAGGTGTACCGCTCACCATCGCTGGTTCATCCCGACGACGGTCGAGGGGCTCGGGCCGCACTCACCTCCATTTACTTCCTCTTGCCCGCGGGCGCAATCAGCCGCTGGCACCGGGTGCGCTCGGACGAGATCTGGCATTTCTACGAAGGCGCGGCACTGGACCTCTGGACCGCACCGTCCGACGTGCGTACCGTCACGAGACAGCGGCTTGGACCGCTGGAGGACATGCAACGGCCCGTCTTCTCTGTTCCGGCGAGTTCCTGGCAGGCGGCGCGTTCGACGGGATCGTACACATTGGTCGGCTGCACCGTGGGCCCTGGTTTTGACTTTCTGGACTTCAGCCTGGCCACGAATGAACCAGGAATTGCCGCCGCTTTGGCAAATGTTCACTCGGAATATGCCGAGCTGCTGTAGGCCTCCATTCACTCCTGAAGCGATTCGTCCCAGTGAGCCGGTCGTCATTCTCCAAGCCCCTGCTCCCCCCACGGCTCATCGGGTTGCCTTATGACGCAAGCTCGTCGCATCTGCAAGGAGCTGCAGAGGCGCCACGGCTCATTCGCGCCGCCCTGGCCTCCTCTCACTGGAATACCTGGTCCGAGCAGGGCATCGATATCGCTGGCTTAAGTGATGCCGGCGACCTCGCGTTATCGCATGGCGATGAAGCGCGCGATCAGACCGAGCGTGGCATCCAGCACTTGCTCGCCACCGCTCGGCCGATCGCGATAGGCGGTGACCATTCCGTCACCTATCCCATTGTGCGCGCGGTGTCACGAGCTCAGCCTGCGCTTACGATATTGCACATCGACGCGCATCCCGATCTGTACGATACGTTTGAAGGCGATCGGTTCTCCCACGCCTGCCCTTTTGCCCGCATCATGGAAGAGCGTCTCGCCCGGCGTCTGGTGCAGGTGGGAATCCGCACCATGAACGACCACCAGCGGAGCCAAGCGGAACGCTTTGGTGTGGAAGTGTTGGAGATGAAGCACTGGAACGACGGCCGACGTCCGCGAATAGACGGGCCGGTATACATCTCTCTCGACCTCGACGGGCTGGATCCGGCGTTCGCTCCAGGTGTCTCGCATCGGGAGCCGGGAGGCCTGTCCGTGCGCGAAGTGCTGAGCCTGATTCAGAGCGCCGGTGAGGTCCTGGTCGGAGCCGACGTGGTCGAGTACAACCCGCGGCAAGACTACGGCGGTGTAACCGCGACCGTTGCGGCCAAGCTGGTGAAAGAAATCGCCGGACGGATGCTCGCGGACGGCCGACTACACGGCGTGCAGTCGCCGTGAGCGTCGCGCAGCTGACTATCCCCCGATGGAGGGATGGTAATGTGGTAAACGAGATCGTAGCCCACCCCACGTGGGAGCAGGTGGAAGCCGCCATCAGGCAGTTGGATAACGAGGCCTTCAACGACCTGTATCTCCTGCCCGATGCAAACGATAGTGAGACCTACCTCTGCGTGGGAGGTGGCGGCGGTCGTTACGTGCTCGCCGGTGTATTGGCGGGCGACCGCTTCCCTACACTGATCGATCCGAACCGTCCGGCCGAGCCCACCCAGCTCATTCGGGTGGGCGGTCAGGAGGGAGACTACCCGGCGAATGTGGTGCACGACCTGAACACGACACTCCAGGCGGTGCATGCGTTCTGGGCTTCAGGCAGTTTCAACGGGGCGGGGCTGCACTGGGAGGAGCTGTAATCAGATCTGGTTAACGAACGCCTCGCAAAAGTGGGACAAACCGCACCGGAATCAGCTGCCTGGACGCGAGACGGCCTTCAGCATCCTTCTCAATGAGGACCAGTTCCTGGTGTGTTTTTGGATTTCCCACCGGCATTACCAGGCGGCCTTCCGGGGCGAGCTGCTTCACGAGTGCCGGAGGAACCGAGTCGGCGGCCGCGGTTACCACGATGGCATCGAAAGGCGCCGCCTCGGGCCAGCCGGCGTATCCATCGCCATGGCGTACCTTCACGTCAGAGTAGCCTAAGCGGGTCAAACGCTCCCGCGCCTCATCCGCGAGCTTTCTGAAGATCTCGATGGTCCACACCTTAGCGCCGGTCTCGGCGAGAACAGCAGCCTGGTACCCCGAACCGGTGCCGACCTCGAGCACACGCTTTCCCGCGCGTGGCACGACCAGCTCGGTCATCAGGCCTACCACAGACGGTTGGGAGATCGTCTGATCGTGGCCGATGGGGAGTGGGGTATTAACGTAGGCATACACCTGCTGGTCCGGGGGGACAAACTCATGACGGGGAACAGTACGCAGTGCTCTCAGCGTTGCGGAATCCCGAATGCCGTCACGGGCAACCTCCTCGACCATGCGCTCGCGGGATTCCCGCCAGCGATCCGCAATGACCTCCCGCTGCGCGCACGCCGGGACTGTCGAACTCATGAGGCAGAAAAACAGGAGCCCAGGCACACTGGGCGAGAGGCCCAACATGATCCGAAGATACCTCATTACCCGTGCCCTTACCGCCTTACTTGATAGGCCAGCTTCACGAAGAATCCATCCGTCACGCGCTCGAGTCGCGACCAGTTGAATTCCGCATCGCTCTCCATCGAGCTGCCATACCCCAAAAATGCGACCGTTCCGGGTGTCGGCTCGTACGAGGCGAGCAGATCGACGCGCAGTCCGTTGTAGTCGGTGGTAGGCTGAGCGACGCCTCCAATGTAGAGAGAGTCACCCGTGACCCGATCCCGAAGTGCTGCGCGCCGCTCGGATCGGTACTCGCCGATGACACGGAAGAAGAGCGAACGATGGGGCTGGTACTCCAACTTGAGCCTTGGAATAGTGGAGCGAGCGAACTCGCTGCCGTCCAGCCGATTGAGGCGGAATACCGTAGTCGTAGCCACCGCCCTGACGGTGGAAGCCGGACGAAGCTCGATCTCTCCGGTGAACAGCCAGCCGGTTCCTGTCGTCCCCTCCTCGAAGATGGCTGCCCGCCCACGCTCGTATGCCGCCTCGACGTCCACCTGGCGCCAGGTCGGCGTGAGCACTTTGGCCTGCCAGGTAAACCCGGAAAACTCGTCGGCCGGGAAGTAGGCCGGCCCAGCTGGGCTTCCAACGGTGTAGCCGGGAAAGCTGCTGTCCTGGAAGTCGACGAAATTCCGCTCGAGGTGCCCATTCAGCTCCCACCCACCCCGCAGTTGAAAAGTGGCATCGAGCTGTTCGAAGCCCTCCAGCCCCGGCCGGAATCCGAACCGATCGTAGAGCCAGGTGCGCTCAGGACCGAAGAACACTGTAAGATTTTCCAGCAAGGCACCACGGCTGCCGTAGAGGGTGAACCGGTTGAAGGCGTGACCGGTCACCACGCCGCTCCGGAGCCGGTTCACGAATCCCGCCTGCGCATCGAAGTCACGGCCGATGCCGTTCAACAAGTAGTTGAATCCCCAGGAGCGGCCGGTGCGATCGTACTCCGCCTGCCAGATCGGCGCCCACTTCGTACCGCCGCCGTCCTGCGTCGTCCACGAGCCGCCGTACTGGAACTGGGCGTAGTAAAGACCCCACACGTACCGG
>DATADG010000250.1:0-13217 GCA_036258655.1 Gemmatimonadales bacterium
ACGACCAAGGGGCGCGGCTTTCAGGGAGTGGTACACCGCCACGGGTTTGGTGGCGGTCCAGCGACCCACGGCAACACGCGGCACCGTAAGCCGGGATCAATCAGTCCAGGTACCGACCCGTCCCGGGTCATCAAAGGCAAGCGGATGCCCGGACATATGGGGGCCGAGCGGCACACCGAGGTCGGTCTGAGAGTCGTTCGCGTGGATGCAGAGCGGAATCTGCTCTTCGTGCGCGGCGCGATTCCCGGCTCCAAGAACGGAATAGTGACAGTGGCCAAACAGGGAGGGCCGAGTCGCCATGATTGAGGCCCCTCACTACGCCGCGGACGGTGCCAAGCGCGGGACAAACTTCTCGCTGCCGGCAGAGTACTACGACGGCACAGTCAACGAGCCGGTGCTGCATCAGGCAGTCAAGGTGTACCTGAACAACCAGCGTCAGGGCACCCACAAGACCAAGAGCCGGAGCTTTGTCTCGGGAGGCAATCAGAAGCCCTGGAAGCAGAAGGGGACGGGTCGCGCCCGCCAGGGATCTATTCGGGCACCGCATTGGCGCGGTGGTGGTGTCGTCTTCGGCCCGACTCCCCGTGAGTATCGCACCGATATCCCCCGGAAAGTGCGGCAGCTGGCCCGTAAGAGCGCGCTGAACGCCAGAGCCCGCGAGGGCGCACTCCACGTGATCGAGCGCCTTGCGTTCCGGGCTCCGAAGACCGCGCAGATGGCAAGTTTGCTGGAGAGCCTCGGACTCGAGGGACGAAAGGCACTGGTGCTGACGGCCGGCCACAATGCGAACGCCTATCTCAGCGGACGGAATCTGCCGACCGTCGAAGTCATGGCGTACCCCGAGGCGTCTGCCTACGACATTCTCTGGTCCGACGCGGTGGTTGTAGAGGAGGGCGCGCTCACGGGAGTGATGCCCGAGCCGCTGCCGGAAGAAACCGAGGCGGAGAAGGCGGAGAGGACGGAAGGGGCGGAAAAGAAGCGCCGAACTGCTGCTGAGCCTGCCGCGAAAGCCAAGAAGCCCAAGGCGGAAAAGCTCGCGCCCAGGCCGAAGGCTAAAGCAGCCAAGAAGACGACGGCAAAGAAAGCTGCCGCTAAGAAGCCGGCCAAGAAGTCGGCCGCCAAGCCGAAGAAGAAGGGGTCAACGTAAGATGCCGACGCTGCACCAGGTGGTCGTACGACCGGTGGTGACTGAGAAGAGCTCCGCCGCCTATCAGGCGCGCAAGGAGTACGCGTTCGAGGTGCACCCGGAAGCCAACAAGTACCAGATCCGGGATGCGCTTCAGAAGCTCTTCGGCGTGACCGTGACCGACGTTCGCACTATGCAGATGCGGAGACACGAGATCACCCGGGGACGCACCCGCGGTGCAACTGCCCGGTGGAAGAAGGCCATCGTGACGCTCAAAGAAGGCGATTCGATCGCCGTGTTCGAGGGCTGAGATGAGCATCAAACAGTTTCGTCCGATGACGTCGGGCAGCCGGTTCCGCTCGGTCTCCGGGTTCGATGAGATCACGCGGATGACCCCGGAGAAGTCGCTGCTCGAGCCCAAGCGGGGGAGCGGTGGCCGCAACAATCAGGGACACCTGACCTCTCGACACCGGGGTGGCGGTCACAAGCGCCAGTACCGGAAGATCGATTTCAAGCGCAACAAGTTTGGTGTGCCCGGCCGAGTTGCCGAGATCGAGTACGATCCCAACCGGAGCGCTCGCATCGCGTTGATCGTCTACGCCGATGGGGAGAAGCGTTACATCCTCCATCCGAAGGGATTGGCGCAGGGTGACACGGTCGTCTCCGGTCCTGGATCCGACACCCGGACGGGCAACGCGGTGCCGCTGGGGGAGATTCCGTTGGGCACCAACGTGCACAACGTGGAGCTCAAGATCGGCAAGGGCGGGCAGCTCGCGCGGACCGCGGGATCCAGTGCCCAGGTGGTGGCTAAGGAGGGCGACTACGTCACCCTCCGGCTCCGGTCTTCCGAAATGCGGCTGGTGCATGGGCGTTGTCTGGCTACCGTCGGCGAGGTCGGGAACGCGGAGCACGAGCTGCTCTCGGTCGGCAAGGCGGGCAAGAGCCGCTGGCTGGGCAAGCGGCCGAAGGTCCGTGGCGTCGCGATGAACCCGGTTGACCACCCGCTCGGCGGTGGCGAGGGCAAGAGCTCCGGCGGACGTCCGCCGACATCGCCCTGGGGCAAGGTCGAGGGGCGGAAGACACGGCATCGCAAGAAGCCGTCGACGAAGCTGATTGTTCGGGGACGCAAGCGTGGGAGGGCGACGACGTAATGGCACGCAGCGTAAAGAAGGGCCCCTTCGTTCAGGAATCACTGATGGACAAAGTACGTGTCCTCAACAGTAAGAACGAAAAGCGGGTGGTGAAGACCTGGAGTCGGGCGAGCACCATTCTTCCCGAGTTCGTGGGTCACACGTTCGCAGTGCACAACGGGAACAAGTTTGTCCCGGTATATGTCACCGAGAACATGGTGGGCCACAAGCTTGGAGAGTTTGCGCCCACCCGGCTGTTCCGAGGTCATAGCGGCAAGATCGTGGCCGACAAGAAGGCCAAGCCGGAGTAATCATGAGCGGTCATGCAATTCAGCGGCTGGTACGCCAGTCGCCTCGAAAAATGCGGCTCGTCGTCGATCTCATCCGCGGCAAGGATGTGAATGAGGCGTACGCCATCCTGAAGTACAACAAGAAGCTCGCGGCCAAGCAGATCGCCAAGACGCTGAGATCGGCGGTTGCCAACGCGGAGCAAAAGGCGCTGAAGGACAACGAGAGCTTCGACCCCGATGCGCTGTTCGTGAAGAAGGCCATCGTGAACGGCGGGCAGCCGCTCAAGCGTTTTACCGCCGCGGCGCAGGGGCGCGCGACACCGATCCGCAAACGGACCAGCCACGTTGAGATCCACGTGGACATGAAGGAGAGCGAGTAATGGGGCAGAAGACCCATCCGGTCGGGCTGCGGCTTGGCATCGTCCGGCAGTCGCAGTCACGGTGGTTCGCCACCAAGGACATGCCGGCGCTGCTCAAGGAAGACGAGCTGATCCGGAAGTACCTGAAGACCCGATTGGGGCACGCGGCGATCTCCGAGGTGCACATCGAGCGCCGGCCGGGGAAGGTCACCATCACGGTGCACACCGGGCGGCCCGGCGTGGTCATCGGCAAGCGCGGCGCCGAGGTGGACAAGCTGCGTGACGAGCTGGCGCAGCTGACGGGGAAGGAGGCGGCGATCAACGTCGAAGAGATCAAGCGTCCTGAGCTGTCGGCGCAGCTGGTGGCGGACAACATCGCCCATCAGCTGACGCAGCGTATTTCCTTTCGCCGCGCCATGAAGCGCGCGGTGCAGAGCGCGATGCGGATGGGGGCCCAGGGCATCAAGGTCAGGGCGGCGGGGCGGCTTGGCGGGGCTGAGATCGCACGGACGGAGGGCTACCACGAGGGGCGGGTACCGCTCCATACCCTGCGGGCCGAGATCGACTACGCAACCAGCACGGCCAAGACCACCTACGGGACCATTGGGATCAAGGTCTGGATCTTCAAAGGTGAGGTCATTGAGGACGTCGCCGGTCGCACGTACAGCACGGGAGCCTGAGCCATGCTGGCGCCGAAGCGGATAAAGTTTCGCAAGCAGTTCAAAGGCCGGACCAAGGGCATTGCCGCCCGGGGGAACACGGTCTCCTTCGGAGAGTTCGGGCTCATGAGCCTGGACCCGGGTTGGATCACGAATCGACAGATCGAGGCGTCACGCGTCGCAATGACTCGAGAGATGAAGCGCGGCGGTAAGGTCTGGATTCGAATCTTTCCGGACAAGCCGATCACCAAGAAGCCGGCCGAAACCCGAATGGGAAAGGGTAAGGGGAATCCCGAAGGCTGGGTGGCTGTGGTCAAGCCCGGCCGGGTGCTCTTCGAGGTAGAAGGAATCAGCCAGGATCTCGCCAAGAAGGCGTTGGCGCTGGCCTCGGCAAAGCTGCCGGTCCGGACGCGCTTCGTAAAGCGCGAGGAGGTCTGATCCAGTGAAGCCGAACGAGCTGCGCGACATGTCGGTCGAGGACCTTCAGAACCGGTTGGGTGAGTTGACGGAAGAGCGATTCCGCCTGCGGTTTCGGTCTGCCACGGAATCGATCGAGAACCCGATGCGTTTTCGCGCTATCCGGCGGGAGATCGCGCGGATTCACACGATTCTTAAAGAGAAAGTCGCCGCCAGTAGCGAGTCACCAGTCCTCGGTGGTGAGTAAGACACACCCGAGCTCGATAGCAAGTAGGCTGACGATGGCGACTGACTGACGACTTACAGGGAATGCACATGGCCGAACAGACAAAGACACCACCACGCTCCCGCCGCAAAGTCCGCCAGGGCGTGGTGACCAGCGACAAGATGCAGAAAACTGTGACGGTGTCCCTGGTGCGCCGGTACGCCCATCCGGTCTATGGCAAGCAGGTCACCCGGACAAAGAAGGTAAAGGCGAGGAACGAGCTCGACGCCAAAGCCGGGGATACGGTGCGGATCATGGAAACCCGGCCGCTCGCGAAGACGGTCTGCTGGCGGGTGACGGAGATAGTGGAACGAGCGAAATAGTGTCCAGAGTCAAGCGTCTGGGGTCGAGTTGACCCTTGACCCTCGACCCTTGACCTCGACGAGGCGAACATGGTTCAACAGGAATCGATTCTCCGCATCGCAGACAACTCGGGCGCCAGGCGTGCACTGGTGATCCGGGTCCTCGGTGGCAGCAAGCGGCGCTACGCGGGGCTCGGTGATACCGTGGTGGTCGCGATCAAAGACGCCATCCCGACCGGGCAGGTGAAGAAGGGCGACGTCGCCAAAGCAGTAATCGTGCGTACCGCCAAGGAAACCAGGCGCAAGGACGGATCCTACATCCGCTTCGACGAGAACGCCGCAGTGCTGATCAACGATGCCGGAGAGCCTCGTGCGACCCGCATCTTTGGGCCTGTCGCCCGCGAGCTCCGGGAAAAGCGGTACATGAAAATCGTGTCTCTGGCGCCGGAGGTGCTCTAGCATGAAACCATTGGTTTTCAAGAAGAGCAAACGGGTTCGCAGCCAGGGGCCGGCCAGGATGCGACTGCACATCACCAAGGGTGACACGGTGCAGGTCATTTCCGGCGAGGACAAGGGAAAGCGTGGCCGGGTACTCCAGGTGCACCCGAAGACCGGGCGCGTCACCGTTGAGGGCGTCAACGTCGTGAAGCGCCATCGCCGAGCCACCCAAACCAGGGAGGGAGGCATCGTCGAATTTCCCGCGCCGATCCACCACTCCAAAGCAATGCTGATCGATCCCAGGAGTGGCGAGCCTACCCGGGTACGACGGCGTAAAGACGCGGATGGAACGGTCGAACGTATTGCCGTTAAGTCGGAGCAGCCGATTCCGAGGAGTCGTTAGAATGGCGGATGTGAAAGAGAAAGCCGGGAAGGGCGGGAAGGCTGCCGGCGGCAAAGGTTCCGCACCCGCTGCCGCGGCTCCGGGCAAAAAGGACAAGGCTCCGGCCGGGGCGGTGGATCCTGCGCCCAAGGCGCAGGAAGGCAAACCTCGGATGATGCAGTACTACGAGCAGTCGATCCGTCCCAAGCTGGCCAAGGAGTTTGGCCTCGGCAATCCGAATCAGGTCCCTCGCCTGGTGAAGATCGTGCTCAACGTCGGCATGGGGGACGCGTCCAAAAACCCGAAGCAGCTCGAGGCGGCAGTGGAGGAACTGGGGCTCATATCGGGCCAGAAGGCGGTGGTCACCCGGGCGAAGAAGGCGATCGCAAACTTCGGCCTGAGGGCAGGTATGCCGGTCGGAGCCACAGTGACGCTCCGGGGAGCGCGGATGTACGAGTTCCTGGACCGGTTCATCAACCTTGCGGTGCCGCGAATCAGGGATTTTCGCGGCCTGCCCAGCCGGAGCTTCGACGGTCGCGGCAACTACACCTTCGGAATCAAGGAGCAGATGATCTTCCCGGAAATCGATTTCGACCGCGTCGAGAAGATTCATGGTATGGACATCACCATCGTGACCTCGGCCGACCGGGATGATTTGGCCATGGGCCTGCTGCGAGAGTTGGGATGGCCGTTCCGTGGAGAGACGCCGCAGCGCGTCGCGTAGACGAAAGCGTGAGAGTGAGCGATAAGCGGTGAGCGGGCCCAGCCCATCACCTCTCGTTCACTGTTCACCGTTCACTGTTCACGCAGTAGAGGACTAATGGCAAAGACAGCATGGATTGAACGAGCCAAACGCACACCGAAGTTCAAGGTACGCACGGTCCGCCGGTGCCAGCGGTGCGGCCGCTCCCGCGCGGTGCTGCGCAAGTTTGGTCTCTGCCGAATCTGTTTCCGTGAGCTCGCCTTGAAGGGGGAAATCCCGGGCGTGCGCAAGGCCAGCTGGTAAGGGGAACGAAGGAGTATGAATCTGACAGATCCCGTTGCGGATATGTTGACTCGCATTCGGAACGCCTGCTCGGCGGGTCACCGGCGCGTGGACATGCCGGTGTCCAAGCTGAAGAGCGAGGTGGCTCGGCTGCTCAGGGACAATCATTACATCGCAGATTTCAAAATTCTGGATGACGGAGCCCACGGCGTGTTGCGGCTCTATCTCAAGTATCACAACGAGACTCCGGTAATCCGCGAGCTCCGGCGGGTGTCGACGCCCGGTCTTCGGCGTTACGTGAAGTGTCGGGAGCTGCCACGAGTGAAGAACGGGCTCGGCATGGCAATCGTATCTACTCCCCGCGGGCTGATGAGCGATCGCGAAGCGCGAAGCGCCAATCTGGGCGGGGAACTGCTCGCCGTGGTCTGGTAGGAGGCACCATGTCTCGAATCGGCAGGAAACCCGTCGTGGTGCCCAAAGGAGTTACAGTCCAGGTGGAAGGCAACACGGTCGCAGTCAAAGGTCCTCGCGGCGAGCTTCGCCGTAGCCTGCATCCGGACATGCAGCTCGCGTTCACTGACGATCAGTTCACCGTCACCCGGCCGAGTGATGAAAAGCGGCACAAGGCGCTCCATGGCCTGACCCGCACGCTGGTGCAGAACATGGTCGAGGGGGTTTCGAAGGGCTTCAGCAAGAGCCTCGAGATCCAGGGTGTGGGCTACAAGGCGGAGGCAAAGCCGTACGGCGTCAACCTGATCGTCGGTTACTCCCATCCCGTGAAATACGAGGCGCCGAAAGGCATCAAGATCTCGGTCGACAACAATACCGTCGTCAAGATCGAGGGCGCTGACAAGGAGCTGGTCGGGCAGGTCGCGGCGGAGCTCCGATCAGTGCGCCCGCCGGAGCCGTACAAAGGCAAGGGGATCCGCTACGTTGGCGAGCAGGTGCGGCGCAAAGCCGGGAAGACGGGAGCCAAGTAACCATGCGTACCATTCATGGTCCGAAGACGCGAGCCCAGTTGCGCTACCGCCGGCACCTCCGGGTGCGTCGCAAAGTGAGCGGCACTGCGGAACGTCCCCGCCTGGTGGTCTACCGCTCGCTCAAGCACATCTATGCGCAGCTGGTGAATGACGAGACAGGAGCGACCATTCTCGGCGTCAGCGATAACAGCGATGGGATCCAGGTCGACGGTGCCGGAAAGGTGGGCCGGGCCAAGGGGACCGGCAAGCTGCTGGCCGAGAAAGCGAAATCGGCAGGTATCACCAAGGTAGTCTTCGATCGGGCAGGTTATCGTTACCATGGTCGGGTGCAGGCCGTCGCTGACGGCGCACGCGAAGGCGGATTGGAGTTCTAGATGGCAGAGGAGACAGTAGGCACTCCTGACGTGGAAGTGCCCGGTGTAGACGGTAGCGCACCGGCAGCGCAGGAGCAAACGACAGGTGAGCGGCCGGAGGGCGCAGAGCGTCCTCGGGGTCGTGGCCGGGGTGAACGAGGCGAGCGTGGCGGTCGGGGTGGTGGACGTCGCGATCGCGGCGATCGGGAACGGCCCAGCGACCATGTCGAGAACGTCATCGCCATCAACCGGGTTGCCAAGGTAGTGAAAGGTGGCCGCCGCTTTTCCTTCAACGCGCTGGTGGCGGTGGGAGATGGCAAGGGGAAGGTCGGTATCGCAACCGGGAAAGCCAACGAGGTCTCTGAAGCCGTGCGCAAGGCGGTCGACGCGGCCAAGCGCTCGATGATCGAGCTGCCCCGAACGGGATCGACCATTCCCCACGAAGTGGTGGGCCAGCACGGGGCCGGACGCGTTCTGCTCAAGCCGGCGGCTACCGGAACCGGAGTCATCGCGGGCGGCCCGGTACGCGCGGTTCTCGAATGCGCCGGCATTACGGATATTCTGACGAAGAGCCTGGGGTCCACCAATCCCCACAACATGGTGCGTGCGACGATGCACGGATTGGGGACGCTGGTCTCGGCCCGCCAGGTGGCGAGGGAGCGCGGCGTGGAACCCGATCAGATCGCCTACAAGCCGCGGCAGGAGGTCTGACCATGGGTCGCAATCCTGCAGTCGGGCGCCAGGGTCCGGGGCATCATGCGGCGGTGATTCCCGCCGAGGGTGTGGCAAGTGCGTTGACGGTGAAGCAGATTCGTTCGGCGATCGGTCATCCAGAGACTATGCGACGCACTCTCCGGGCACTTGGTCTTCGGCACCATCAGCAGACCGTCCGGTTGCCGAACACGCAGTCGGTCAGAGGAATGCTGGTCAAGGTGCGGCATCTCGTAGAAGTCGCGCCGGCGGAGACAGAGTGATGCCAGAGAAAAAGAGCGGGGCAGCGGGGCAGCGGAGCCTGGCCCGAGCCAGCAAGCGAGGGGGCAGCGGGGCAGCGAAGCGGAGGGCTGCCGCGCCGGCCTCGAGCCAGGCTCCGGCCCCACAAGAGCGCCGCTTCACTCTCTCGAGCCTTTCGCCAGCGCCAGGTTCCACGCAGGCTCGGAAGCGGGTCGGACGGGGTCCCGGCTCCGGTTTAGGGAAAACGGCGGGCAAGGGTCACAAGGGCCACAAGGCCCGCACCGGTGGGGCGACCAACCCCGGCTTCGAGGGTGGGCAGATGCCCATGTATCGGCGCCTGCCCAAGCGCGGCTTCACCAATCCATTCCGGGTGGAGACTCAGGTCGTCAACCTGCAGGATCTGAAAAAGGTCAGCGCGGCTGAAGTAAGTCCCGAGACTTTGTATTCGGCGGGACTGATCGGAAAGCCAGACTCGCCAGTCAAGCTGTTGGGTACCGGGGACGCCGACCGGGCCTATACCGTCAGAGGCGTGGCCCTTTCCGCGCCGGCGCGCGCAAAGATCGAGGCTGCCGGCGGCAAGATCGAGGGGTAAGTGTCAGCTCCCCGTGTTCCCAACCTGGCTATTGACGACGAGCTGAAGCGCAAGCTCCTCTTCACCCTGCTCGCCCTGGTCATTTACCGGGTGGGCGCTCACATAGCGGCTCCCGGCGTCAACGTCACGGCGCTGGCCGATTTCATTCGCAACTCGGCGGCGGCCGGATTCTTCGGTCTCTACGACGCGCTGGGTGGAGGTCTGTCACGAGCGACCGTATTCGCGCTCGGGATCATGCCGTACATCTCGGCCTCCATCATCTTCCAGCTTGCCGGCGGTGTCGCGCCTTCTATCGGCAAGATGCAGAAGGACGAGGAGGGCAAGAAGAAGATCACCCAGTGGACCCGGTATCTGACCGTGTTCATCTCGTTGTCGCAGGCCTACACCTTCGCCCTCTTCACCGAATCGATTCCAGGCGCCATTCCGACCCCGGGGATCTGGTCCCGGTTGATCATGGTGGTGACTCTCACCAGCGGCGCCATCTTCGTGATGTGGCTGGGTGAGCAGATCACCGAGCGCGGCATTGGAAATGGCATGAGCCTCCTGATCACCTTCTCGATCCTGGAGGCGCTCTGGCCCGGAACACTGCAACTGATTCAGTTCGTTCGCACCGGTGTGGTCTCGCCACTCGGCTCGGTGCTGTTCCTGGTCGTTCTGGTGGCGGTGATTGCTGCCGTGGTAGCCATGACCATTGCAGCTCGGCGGATACCGATTCAGATCCCTCGCAAGGTGATGGGGCGAGGGCGAATCAGAGAAGGCCAGAAGACGTTCATCCCCATCCGGTTGATTACGGCCGGCGTCATGCCCATCATCTTTGCCCAGACGATCATCATCGTTCCGGGCACGCTGGCGAGCTTTACCAACAATCCGATCCTGACGGAAATCGCTGGCTTCTTCAATCCCGGTGATTGGCCCTACAATCTCAGCTTTGCGGTGCTGATCCTCGTCTTCAGCTACTTTTACACTTCAATCATCTTCAACTCGGTAGATCTGGCGGAGAATCTGAAGAAACAGGGTGCATTCATCCCCGGCGTGAAGCCAGGCGCCAGCACCGCTGACTATATCGACTCTGTGCTCGCGCGCGTGACGCTCCCCGGCGGACTGTTCCTGGCACTGGTGGCCGTCCTGCCCATCCTGGTCTCCAACTGGCTCAACATCCCCAATAGCGGGTTCGGCGGCACCTCAGTGCTGATTGTCGTTGGGGTGCTCCTCGATACAATCGCCCAGGTGGAACAGCACCGCACGCTACGCAAGTACGACGGCTTCATGAAGACCGGCCGGGTCAAGTTCAGGGGACGCCAGCAGCGGTATATGTAACTGCAGGGAAGAGTGAACAGTGAAGAGTGAACGGGGAGGGGCGCCCGGGTCAGGTCCGGGGCCCCTGTTTACTGTTCACTGTTTGCTGTTCACGCTTTCAAGGAAAACAGCACGTGGACATACTACTGATGGGACCACCGGGCGCCGGCAAGGGCACCCAGGGCGCCATTCTGTCGGAGGCGCGAGGCTTGCCCAAATTCGCTACGGGCGACCTCCTTCGGGACGCTGTGCGGCGTGGCACGCCGCTCGGGCTGCGGGCCAAGAGTGTCATGGAGGCAGGGCATCTGGTGAGTGACGACATCATCCTCGGAATTGTGCGAGAGGAGCTGGCCAAGCCGGAAGCGGCCCGCGGAGTCATCTTCGATGGCGTGGTGCGCACCATTGCTCAGGCAGAGGGGGTCGAACGCCTCCTGGCCGAACGTGGACGCCGAGTGAATGCCGTGCTTTTCTTCGATGTCAGTGACGAGGAGATCCTGGCGCGCCTCGCAAAACGGCGTACGGTGGAGCAAAGAGCCGATGATGATCCTGCTGCCGTTGCCACACGGCTGAGTGCCTATCGAAAGCAGACCGCACCGGTGCTCGACTGGTATGAACAGCGGAAGCTGCTCCGTCGCATACCTGCGGTGGGCTCGGTACAGGAGATCGCCGAACGTGTCCGTCACATCCTCGAGCAGTAGTGTGATCACGCTGAAGTCGCCCCGCGAGATCGATATCATGGGCCGGGCCGGAAAAATCGTGGCCGGCACCCTGGCACGAATCCGTGAGGTGCTGCGTCCGGGCCTGAGCACCGAGGATCTCGATGCCGAGGCAGAGCGCTTCATCCGCAGTCATCCTGGAGCGGTGCCCTCGTTCAAGGGCCTGTACGGTTTTCCTAAAACGCTCTGCACCTCGATCGACGAGGAGATCGTGCACGGCATCCCGTCCTCGAAGCGAGTGCTGGAGGAGGGGAGCATCGTCAGCATCGACGTGGGAGTGCAGCTCGAAGGGCTCCACGCTGACTCTGCCACCACACTTCCCGTTGGCCGAGTGGCGCCGGATACCGAACGCCTGCTGCGAGTGACTCAGGAATGCCTGGCTGCGGGCATCGCTCAGGCCAGGTTGGGCAACCACGTTGGCGATATCGGTCACGCCGTGCAGCGGGTGGCCGAAAACGCGGGCTATGGTGTGGTGCGCGAGCTGGTCGGCCACGGCATCGGCACACGGTTCCACGAGGAACCGCAGGTCCCCAACTACGGCGCTCCCAAGAGGGGACCTCGGTTATTGGAGGGCATGACCCTCGCCATCGAGCCGATGATCACAATGGGGAGTCCGGTAACCAGGACGTTATCGGACAAGTGGACTGTGGTGACCGCGGATGGAAGCCTGTCCGCCCACTTCGAGCATACGGTGGTGGTCACTGCCAATGGACCGCGAATCCTCACGACGGGATGACGATCGAGTTCGGCACTCACCCGTATTGAGACCGCCGCCGCTGGTCAGCCAATTCGTTCGTCGAGCACCTGCCGCACCCTGATTTCCGCCGCCTCCACTCGCTCCAGCGTCAGCACCGCCGCATCCACCATGGCCCGCGTTTCATCCGGCCGTCCCAGTGCCTTGAGATTACTGCGAATGCTCCAGTACGCGCTTCGACAGGCCGCCGCCGCCAGAAAACTGGCCGTTGCTGCATCACCGATAGCGGTCGCCACCCCGGAGCCGACCATCGCCTCAGCCAGGTAAGCCACCTCGGCAGCTTGATCCAGCAGCTCGAGCTGCACCCGCGCAGCCTCGAGGAGGGCTGCCCTGCGCGCCGCCTCGCGCGCGGTTCGCTCGAACTCGGTTCCCTGTGGAAGCCCTAGTGCATCCATGTACTCGGCGACGACGACGGCATCCTGCTTCGCCAGCTCCAGCAGGTCGAGCCGCAGCATCTCCGCCCGTTCGAAGGTTTCCTGGGCGTAGCCATGAACCGCAGCATACTTCTCACGCCGAGTCGTGAGACCAGCGACCATGGAGACGAGCGCGGCAGCCAATGCGGTCACCAGTCCGGCCACAGCACCGCCCGCCGGTGTGGCGCTTGCGGCTGCCACGGCATCGGACCACTGCTGGACCGAGCTCTCCGCTCCCAGGATCTCAGTCTCGTCCATTCGCTTCCGCCGGAGTGATGTCCACCAATCTTATCACCGATGCCGTGAACGACAGAGGGACACCTCTAATCAGAGCTCAGCGTCTGCAGGAGCCATCTA
The DNA here is from genome assembly GCA_036258655.1 of Gemmatimonadales bacterium. Taxonomy (GTDB): domain Bacteria; phylum Gemmatimonadota; class Gemmatimonadetes; order Gemmatimonadales; family GWC2-71-9; genus CAVVWJ01. The sequence goes on from DATADG010000250.1 coordinate 12,766, forward strand.
TGGATCTGAGGATTTCCGGCAATCACAGACGTATGCTCGATGCCAAGGTCGCGGCCGGAGAAGTCCGTGATGATTCCGCCTGCCTCTCGGACTAGCAGGCTGCCTGCGGCAATATCCCAGGGCGCCAGCCGCTGCTCCCAGAAGCCGTCGAACCGTCCGGCTGCCACGTCGACCAGATCCAGTGCAGCCGAACCCGGTCTGCGGATGCCGCTCGTCGCTGCTGCAATTCGGGCAAACTGCTCCTGATACTGGTGTAGTTCTTTCATATCCCGGAAGGGGAAGCCGGTTCCCACCAGCGCGAACTGGGGATCACCGATTGACGAGACCCGGAGCTGCCGCTCTCCGAGCCAGGCACCACCGCCACGGCTCGCCACATAGCTTTCTTTGTGCGGTACATGATGCACCACACCCGCCTGGAGTACGCCATCAACCGCCGCAGCGATGGACACTGC
>DATADG010000251.1:0-2465 GCA_036258655.1 Gemmatimonadales bacterium
TAGTGCAGATCGGCTGCCATCCGCTGAGCCTCCGGAGTCAACATCCAGCGAAGAAAGTCGTGGAGCACTCGGGCCTTGGCAGTGTCTCCGGGCTGCTGGCGCACCAGCAGCCAGGTGAATGAGGAGATGGGATACGAGTCCTTGCCCGATGGATTGGTGATGCTGACCCGAAAATCGGTATCAGGGCTTAGCTTGGCTCCACCGGCGGCAGCCGACACGGTCTTCAGCGAGGGCTCGACGAAGGCGCCGTCCGCGTTCTTGATCGTGGCATACGGGAGCTTGTTGGAGATCGCGTAGATCAGCTCGACGTAGCCGAGCGCTCCTTCGGTCTGCTTGACCTGCTGGGTGACTCCTTCATTGCCTTTTCCTCCCAGGCCGATAGGCCACTTCACCGAGGTGGACCGGCCGACCTTCCCCTTCCATTCCGGCGAGATCTTCGAGAGGTAGTCGGTGAAGATGAAGGTGGTGCCCGATCCGTCGGAACGATGGACCACGATGATGTCTTGGTTCGGCAGGTTGACCCCCGGGTTCAATGCCGCAATCCGGCGGTCCCGCCAGTTCGTGATCTTGCCCAGGAAGATGTCCGCCAGGGTTGGGCCATCGAGTCGGAGCGCGGTGTTCGCGACCGCCGGCAGGTTATACGTCGCCACCACGGCGCCGAGCACGGTGGGCACGTGCAGCACGTTGCCATTCACCGCCTTCACCTGCTCATCGGTCATCGGTGCATCACTCGCACCAAAGTCCACGGTGCCCTCGGTGAACTGCCGGATGCCGCCGCCGGATCCGATCGACTGGTAATTGATACGGACGCCGGTCTGCTGGTTATAGGCGTCGAACCATTTGGTGTAGATCGGATTGGGGAAGGTCGCGCCGGCGCCGGTGAGGGCGGCTCCACCAGCAGTACTACTGCCTTCGGCTCTCCCGAGCGGCCTGTCTCCGCCGCCACAGCCGAGCAGGACCGCGATCAATAGTGACGCGCTACGATTCATCATGCCTCCTTGAAGGCTCTTCGCTGTTTTCAAAAGTTCACCGTGAGCGCACTTCGTACCCCGCTGATGCTCGGACTCGCCTCATCCTGGGAGCTCTGGCGCTCATACGCCACCCGGAGCTGCGCCCGGCTCGACAGGTAGAGCCCCAGCACCGCGGTCAGTGTGGTCACCCGATCGTTCTCGGCGTCGGTGTTCGGGTCGGCGAGATCCAGTCGAAACGCCGGCTCGACCGCATAGAGCCAGCCAGAGTCGTTCGTCAGTCGGATGTGGTAGGCCGCGAGCGCCTGTATCCCCTGCATCGTGAAATCCGACACCGTTCCATCCTCGCCGCTCAGATACTCGGCCAGCGCGTAGAGACCCTCATCACCCGGCTTGCCCCAGGATGCGTCGATACCGAAACCATGATTGGTGAATGCCGAGTCAGGAGTACCGCCCACGTCCACGATGCCGTCGTGCGCGAACCACGACGCTCCGATGTCCAGCCCGGAGGTGACGCCGAGAGTACCCCGGGCCCCGAAGCTCTTCCGGTTGTTCACGTCATCCAGGCTCTCGCCCTGACCGTTGTAGGCCCCGACCTTGAGCGTGAGCCGCCGGTCGTCGTCCAGCTCGTACTCGTAGCGCACGCTGGCGCCCACGTCGTGGGCGAGAAAGCCGGCGTCACCGAACAGGTCGTTCGAGGCGGGAAAGGGCAATCCGCGGCCGGCGCCCCGCTCGATGCTGGGCAGGTTGATCGAGCTGGTGAGCTCGTAGCGGCTGAAGGGCCGCTTCTCCTGTCCGGCTCTGAGATAGAGCGCGCTCCTGCTCTCGGGGGGGCTGAATCGCACGTCGATGTAGGCGTCCCGGAGCCTCACCCCACTCTCCCGGCCGCCTTCGAACGACGGCTGGAGAACGACGGCGACACGCTCCGAGATCTCGGCACGGGCATCGATCCGGGCCCGGCGGGTAAACACGTTGGATTGGGGTCCGACGTCGACCGCGTAGTCCTGGTTGTCGAAGTAATAGAACTGCTGCTGCAGGCGTCCCGTGAACTTGACGTTGGGGTACGTGGTCTGGCCAGAGGCGCCGTCTGCGGTGATGATCGAGACCAGCACGAGCCAGACGGCGAGCCTACCAACATGCAGGATCATAGTTTCTTCCCGAAGCGAGGGAGAGGTCTCGTGGACGGGAGTAACAAGCCGGATTGGGGTCACGAGGAATCGGGCTTCGGGTAACGAACCGGTAAAACAACGTCCGGGTGCATCGGCTGCCGGCGCCTGCCACGCTTTCGTGGTAGGGATAACGTCTCCTGCGAACGCAGGACGGCAAGTACCGCAGCCAACCTGGAACCGTTCGGGTGCTCCAAGCAGAACCGCCACCGGGATGTTCGGTGGCGGTTCATCTTCGATTCGTGGCGCACCCGCCTCGGCCTCATGCCGCGGGCTTGATTTCACCGCCTCTCCGACTCTCTGCCGCTCCGCGTGACACGGGCGGGCCGAG
>DATADG010000252.1:0-3056 GCA_036258655.1 Gemmatimonadales bacterium
CGGCAGTAAGATTTTTCAGATACAGGTCGGTCTGATCGAAGGTGCGGGCCACACTGATGACCAGCCAACGCCCGTCCGGCGAGATCCCTACTCCGGGCCAAAATTCCTTCTCCTTTGGACGGAAGATGAGCGGATCGTCTGCGGGGTGGGATCCGATCCGGTGATAGTACACCGCGCGGTGATAGTGTTCCTCGCCTGCTGGCACCTCGCCAGGTGCCGGGTAGCGGGTATAGTAGAAGCCTGTTCCGTCGGGCATCCACGCGAGCGAGGCTGCCCGCATGTGCGGGATCCGGTCGCTGAGTGCGCGCCCACTGTCGACCTCGAGCAGATGCAGAACACTCTGCTCCGAGCCATCCTCCGAGAGGCCATAGGCGAGCAGGCGCCCATCCTCGCTCGGATAGTACCAATCCAGGGCGGTAGTGCCTGACGGGTTGAGCGTGTTCGGATCGACGGCAATCCGGTCTTCCCCGGACACACCGAGTCGCCAGTAGAGCACCGGCTGATTTTGTTTTCCCTCGCGCCTCAGATAGAAGTAGTGCCGTGCCGCCGGAGTCGGGACGCCGAGCACACCGATGCCGAGGAGCTCTTCGAGCCGAGCCCGGATCCGTGGTCGGCCGGGGATCGCGCGCAGATAGGATTGGGTAAATGCATTCTGCCGCTCGGTCCACCTGCGCGTCTCTTCGGACTCTCCATCCTCGAGCCAGCGGTAGGGATCGGCGATGGTCTCGCCGTGGAGGACCTCTTCTACATCCTGAATTGGTGTCTTGGGATACACTGGCATTGAGTGAACAGTTAACAGTGAACAGGAGAACGTTGAACATTGCTACCGGCAGCGGGCGTGGCAGGAAGCTCGCGCTCTCAGTGTTCGCCCACGTTCACGAAGCACCTTGCAATAGCATATGGCTCGCGATTGAGAGTGGAGAATTTGTTGTGTCTGGGTTCGGAGGCAGAGGTACTTCAGAACCCCGTTCACTGTTCACTGTTCACTGTTCACGCTCAGTCGCCCAGGCTGATCCCCAGTTCCCGAGCCGTCACGATCGTGTCGGAATCCAGCGGGACATTTTTGGAGCGCCCGACAATCTCGTCGAGCGATACCTGCTGGATCCCGGAGCCTTGGAGCGCAACCATTACCCCGAAGGCCTTTTCAGCGATGGCGCGGACAGCGGCGGCGCCGAATCGGAGTGCCAGGAGCCGATCGTACGTGGTGGGAGATCCGCCACGCTGCAGGTGGCCCAGCACCAGCGTACGCGTCTCCTTCCCAGTGTACACCTCGATTGCCCGAGCCACCTTGCTGCCGATTCCGCCCAGGCGATCAACCGTCCCGACACCTCGCCGTTCGACCAGCTCCACATTGCCATCGACGGACCGGGCACCTTCTGCTACCACGACAATACTGAAGTGTCGGCCGGCCGCCTCGCGGCTTCGGATCTTGGCGCAGACCTTCTCGATGTTGAACGGTATTTCAGGAAGGAGAATGACATCGGCGCTGCCGGATAACCCGCTATAAAGGGCGATCCAGCCCGCATACCTCCCCATCAGCTCCACTACCATCACTCGGTCGTGGCTTTCGGCGGTCGAGTGCAGCCGGTCGATCGCCTCGGTAGCCGTACTGACCGCCGTATCGAAGCCAAACGAGCGTTGGGTTCCGGTGACGTCGTTGTCGATCGTCTTGGGTACGCAGACCACCGGCAATCCCTTCTTCCAGAGCTCGTAGGAGATCTGCAGGCTGCCGTCGCCCCCTATGGAAACCAGCGCATCGAATCCACTGTCGTGGAAGGCCGCGACCAGATCATCGGAGCGGTCGATCTCCCGCTCCTTGCCGTCCGCTTCGCGCTGGATATACCGAAATGGATTTCCCCGGTTGGTGGTGCCGAGGATGGTGCCGCCGAGATGAGTGATCCCGCGGACCTGGGCAGGCCCGAGGGGGACCACGCCGTTGAAGCCGATCAGTCCTTCATAGCCGCGCTGAATGCCATAGGACTGCCATCCGCGGTAATGCGCCGAGAGGACCACGGCGCGAATGACCGCGTTCAGTCCAGGGGCGTCACCGCCCCCGGTGGAGATGGCAATGCGCATTGGTCACTTTCCACCTCTCAGCCGCTCGATGGCCTGGCGCACCTCGCCCGGCGCCGCATGCCGCCCGGTGGCTTTCTTCGAATACACCAGCTGGCCGTCGACGGCGACTTCGAACAGACCGCCCGACGCCTGAACGAGACGTACGTCGGCGTCCGGATAGACCTGCTTCAACTCAGCCGCCAGACTGGCGGCTCGGGGTTGATAGTTTCAAACAACGCAGTACTGAATCGTGACTTGCATCGTGGCAAACGCCTTTGCGCGGGCTGCGTTTTGAGCCGCCGCGAATCGTAGCGGCGCAGAGAGAAGATTCCAAGGGTTAGTAGACCACTGGTGACGCCGCTCCTTGTCAGGTCATCCCCACGTCCCTATCTATGTGTGCCATGCTGACCTACGTCGGCCCTTGCCGGGCCCTCACCCGGACGCTGTGCCTCCTGAGCGCGCTCGCGTTGATTGCGGCGCACACGAGAGCGGCGGTAGCCCAGGAGCGTCGGTATCTGTTCGAGGTAGGGGCAGGTGGCCTGTATCAGTCCTTCGCGGACACCACTGCTCTAAACAGTGCGGCCGGCGGGTTTCTACGCGCTGGTCTCTGGCTCCCCCTGAATCTTTCCGTGGAAGCAGAAGGCCTGGTTGCCAGCTCTGATCCTGGAGTTCAAGGAGCGTCGATATCTCTCCTGTACAACTTTCTCCTGGGTCCACGCACGTGGGGCTACGGTAAGGCCGGTATTGGCGGCACTCGGTATGGCGGCTCGGGTGGGGATTGTCAGAGTCCAGCTTTTGTCGGCGAAATCTGCGGCACGACGACAACCTTTGGATTGGGCCTGGGGACCAGGTTCCAATTGACTCCGATGCTGATGCTGCGGGCGGAGGCGATGGTCAACCCCAATAAGGGGAAGACCCCGGAAGACGAGTCCGTCAGCTTTTCCAATTACGGACTGAATGTCGGCCTCAGCTTCATGTTGGGAAGCAAGCCGATCCCGGAT
>DATADG010000253.1:0-3663 GCA_036258655.1 Gemmatimonadales bacterium
GATGAGGAGAGCCAAGGGTTGCGGAGTAGCCCAAAGGCCATAGCCAATAGCCTCTGGTCAAATGTCATAGCCAGTCTCCAGAAATCGACCTAACCTTCTTCTACTTACCTTTTGGAGGGTAGTCCCGTGAAGATGCTCCGCGTGGCCTTTGGCATGGCCGCCCTCATCCTCTTCTTGCCGAAACCATCCGCGGCCCAGACGCAGGGCGTCGCCCCCCAGCTGCCGGGCTGCACCTGGAACTGCTACAACGTCGTGCTTCCCTACGGTCTGTACGTCCGCGAAGTCACCGGTGGTGGGAGCTTCGTGACGCTGGAAGACGGAAGCGTGTGGGAGATCCGCCTGCCCCAACGCCCAGTGGCGTCCAGCTGGCAACCCGGCGATTTCGTCCTGTTGTCCACCATCGCCGCCCCGGTAGAACGGTTCAACATCCTGCTGACGCACGGCGACTACGACAAGGCCGAAGCAAGACTGGCGGGCCGCGACAGGCCGCCGGCTCCGGAGCCGCTTCAGGAGTAGTACCGCCGCATCTCGGCTGCTACGCCGTCCAGATCGGGAAACAACCGCCGCTCGTCCACGTCGACCAGGTCCAGCTGGTCTCGGAAACGGGCGGTTTCCATTGCTGGAATGACGAACTTGGTGAGGGCGGAGCCGAGTCCGTGCTGTTCCAGGAAACAGTCGAAGGACTGGTGCTTGTCAGAGCACAAGGTGAAAGTCGCCGACTGGGCGACGATGCGCGGGTTGAGCGACGGCGGCTCCAGCATGCAGGCGAACGGCTTTGCGTCCCGAGGCGCGGAAAAGAGCGCCCACGGCGTGAGCGGCCGGTCTCCGCCGAGCATGGTCTCCAAGTCCTGAATCAGTAGCGCCAGCTCGGGGAGCTTGAAGCGGCGGTGCACACTCTTCCAGTCCAGCCGCCACACCGCGCGATCACACTCCCGCTCGGGATGGAGGGTGGCGAAATGTGCCGCGACGAGCGGCGAATAGGTCCAGTCGAGCAAGCGGGTGGGAAGGCCGTGATGCTGGGCGATCACCAGCAGTTCCCACTCGTTGACGGGAGTCTGCGTGAGATGAGGCCTGGAATAGCGAATGAAATTTCGCAGGATGTGCTCTTCCAGATCGGCCTTAGAGTGGGGCTTGCGCGCGCCTCCCAGCTTATCCAGGCTGGTGAGCAGCGGCCACCGGGCATCCCCGTCACCCCGGTACACTCCACTGTCCCTCAGCCGGCCGGTTCTGGGGTCCGGCTCAGCAGGAGTGACCTTATCAATCAGGTCTCCGAGGGTCCGTACGATTATCTCATTGATTGGCATAGCTGGAAAATAGGCTATTCGCTAGTGTGACATACGCCCTTGCCGCACATGCCGAGAACCCCCAAACGTCTGCGCAGATGCCGGTGTATGTGGCCAGGGTAGCTGCCGGTGTCCCTTGCTGCGGGTCGACTATTTACGGGTGGTGCGATGGCGATACGGGAGGCGCGACTCAGGCCCGAGTGGGCTCACCTCTACCCGGGCCTCGAGGCCGGAGTGTGGATGGTTGCGGCGCAACTGGTTCCTCTGGTGCTGCGACACCGGCTGCATGATCAACCGACCTGGGAGTTCACCAGGAGAATTTTGGTGGACGACCACTTCGAGTTCCGTGGTGGCCGCAAGCGGGACAACTCCTGGAGCGGTGTGTTGACACGAGTCGAGGATGCGTAATCAGGCCATAAGCATTTGCGAGACCAGATCGGCCTAGGTGCTGGGGCTGGTACGCGTAGACAAATCCGGACTGCGAGCCGGCTCCGAACCTGCAGCTTCACCCCCCCAAGCCTCACCTGAGAGCGCCAGGTTGGGCGTGAACTCTCCTTCCCAGCGGCCCATAATCACCGCGGCCAGGCAGTTGCCAATCACATTCACAGTGGTCCGACCCATGTCCATCAGCTCGTCCACACCGAGGATGATGGCAACGGCTTCGAGCGGCAGATTGAAGTACAGCAGGGTTCCGGACAAGATCACCAGTGAGGCGCGGGGCACCCCCGCGACACCTTTGCTGGTCACCATCAGGGTCAGCAGCATCAGGATCTGTTGGCCTGCACTGAGCTCGACACCCGCGGCCTGAGCCACGAAGATGGCGGCAACCGCCAGGTAGAGCGTTGACCCATCCAGGTTGAACGAGTAGCCGGTAGGAATAACGAACGCGACGATGCGGCGGGACACGCCGAGTCGCTCCATGTTCTCCATTGCCTTGGGCAGGGCTGCGTCCGAGGAAGTCGTCGCGAAGGCGATCAACGCCGGTTCCTTCACCATCCGGTAGAAGGCTCGGATAGGCACCCGCGCGATCATTGCAGCCGGAACCAGCGCCACGAGGATGAACACGACCAAAGCGCCGTACAAGGTCAGCACCAGCTTGCCCAGGTTGACGAGGACGCCGATGCCGCTGTGGCCCACTGTGACCGCGATGGCCGCACCGATGCCGATCGGAGCAAACTTCATCACGATCCCGGTGAACTTGAACATGGTCTCGGCCAGACCTTCGCAGAACCCCAGCATGGATTCCTTGGCCCGTCCGCCAACCTGGGTGAGCGCCACCGCAAACAGAATCGCGAAGACGACGATCTGCAGTACTTCGTTGTTGGCCGCGGCCTCGAAGAAGCTCTGAGGGACGATCTGCTCGAGGAAGCTTCCGAATGACTTGGTCTTCTCGGCGAGCTGCTGCCCCTCAGTTGCAGATGCGCTGAGCCTGATGCCGTCCCCCGGGCGGGTGATATTCACAGCCAGCAGCCCGATCACCAGCGCGATGGTGGTAACGATCTCGAAGTAGATGATGGATTTGAGGGCCAGGCGTCCGATGCGCTTCATGTCGTCGCCATGCCCCGCGATGCCCACCACGAGACTTCCGAAGATGATCGGGACTACGATGGACTTGATGAGCCGGAGGAAGACAGTCGACAGCGGCTTGAGACTGGTGCCAAGATCGGGATTGAGCCACCCGATCAGGGCACCGATCACCATGAAGATGATGATCCACTTGGTAAGCGAAATACTCCGTAGAAACCGCCACACCCCCTTCATCGAGCGGCCAACGCTCCGATCTTGCCTTCGATTCCGGTGAGTAGCGAGCGATACGAGGCAGCGAATTTGGACACGCCTTCGTCCTCGAGCTCACGGGTAACGGCGTCGAGATCGATCCCGGTTTTCTTCAGATCGGCGATGTGCCGCGGCGCGTTGCGTATCGCTTCGTGAATCCGGAGCGCCGGTTCACCATGGTCGCGATATGCGTCCAGTGTCTCGGGTGGAACCGTGTTCACGGTCTCCGAGGCCACCAGCGCCTCGACGTAATACACGTCCGGGTAGGCTGGATCCTTGGTGCTCGTAGAGGCCCAGAGCGGCCGCTGAGGCTTGGCGCCGGCGGAACTCAGCCGCTTCCAACGTTCTGTCGCCAGGGTGCGGAGGAAGAGCTGGTATGCCAGAGCGGCGTTCGCAATGGCGAGCTTTCCCCGCAGGTGAGCACTGGGTTGCGCCATACTGTCGAGGAGCGGATCGATCTTGCCGTCCACCCGGCTCACGAAGAAACTGGCCACTGACGCAATCGACGTCACATCCATCCGCTGGCCGAGGCGCCGTTCCAGTCCCTCCAGAAACGCCTCGATCACCTCGCCATAGCGCTGAATGGAAAAGAGCAGGGTGACAT
>DATADG010000254.1:0-7819 GCA_036258655.1 Gemmatimonadales bacterium
TGTCGACCCGCAACCGGGTGTGCTGGTGCCTCCCGGCCAGATCTGACCTTCGCTCGTGAACACCGTCTGCCAGGGTCCCCATGGCTCCGACGAGATCAGGACTATCAGCCCGCCGTAGAAGCGGGTTCCTTCGTTGGGCGTAGCCGGAGTCGTATCGTATACCAGCGATAACATGAACTTCCCGAGCCCCTGGTTCCAGCTCATGCCGGCACGAGGGTTGAGGCTCAGCTCCGGCGCAAGGAAAATGGGGCTCGCCGAAGCCGGAGACGGGCACCAGGCAGGAGTGCTCGCGCTGCCGCAGAAGAATTCCCAATTGGCCTGGAGCGTGAGATCGGTCCGGGACCCGCGCATTAGGCTGAATCCCGGGACCATGTCGTAGGCGCTGTTGCTCACGCCGCTCGCGCTCATCGGGATGACGGCATACACATAGTCGGCCGGCCCGCCCTCGTAGTCTTGACCATACTGGACGAACGAGGCATATCCGACCTCCGGTACACTCCAGTCCACCCAGGTGAAGGTGGGTAGCGGCGAGTCGTAGTTGTCGGAGAACTTGAGCCGCACGCCGGTTCCGGCAGCGCTGATGTTTCTGATCCAGTACCACAGCCGGCCGTCTGCGACGAGCATGCCTGCCGGCTTCTCGCTCTCGGGGCCGTCTCCAACAGCCTCCACACCCGTACCTGAAGCCGCATCATCCCAGTCCGCAGGATCGCCGGTCGGGACCGCCATAAAGGAAACGTTGTATCCTGCGTCCCCCGAAATTCGGCCGAATCCCATGCCGATTCTGCGCGGCACACCTTGCGGCCGGCAGTCGCCGTACGCGGTGTAGAGGTTCCCATCCGGGGCCCAGGTCGGAGTCCAGGAGTCGCATCCGATGGTACTGGGTACCTGGACCATTTGGGATTTCGGATCCCACTCGATGCGCGGATCGGGAGGCAGCACCGGCTGCTCCGGAGTTTCGTCCGCCGGCCCGCTCACCGGGTCGCTACACGCGGCAGCACTCAACAGGAGACCCACCAGGCAGAGCGGGAGGGCGCTTGAAGTGTGCCGCCTGGGTCCGAGCATCATGCCTCAACACTACCAGTCTCGCTGCCGGGTCAAGGTGAGATCCCTCACGGACCACCTTAGGCCCGGTAAACTAGGGTGCGGCATATGCGACATCCCGCCGACCCTCGACTCTTGACTCTTCTGGCGCTGTCGCTCGGCTGCGGAACCGACACCCCGTCTGAGCCCGAGAGCACGGCTCCAGACAGTCTGGCAGCCGCGCCGACCGACAGCTTCCGGTGGGCCACCGCAACCCCGGAGAGCCAGGGGATGTGTGGGAGCACGACCCAGCTCGGCTGCACCACCACACTCGAGCAGATCTGGAACAGGATCAACGAACGCAAGCACAACACGAAGCGCTTCGTCGTGATCCGGAACGACAGAATCATCTACGACCGGGGCGGCACCGAGCCGTACTTCTCGTACTCCGCATCCAAGGGGCTTCTCGGAGCGCCAACCCTGGTGCATGCGATGAGCCGGTGCGGGCTCGGATTGAAAGATCCGGTTGCTCAGTGGCTGTCCCATGGAGAGGGGCGCCGGTGGAGCACCGAGTACCCGTGGACAGACATCACGCTGGAGCATCTGGCCACGCACAGCAGCGGAATCTGTGACTACGACAACCCCAGCGCGGTATGCGGGGATCGACATCCGGACTGGCAACAAGCCTTCGATATCGCCAATGGTGGCGGCACCGAACACACATATCCCAACGATGCCTTCACCATCGCCCGGGTACAGGCCGAGCTGAACAGCGAGCCGCCGCTGCCACCCGGGAGCATCTACGAGTACAGCAACGTCGGGCACAGCCTGCTGAATTACGCCGTCCAGCGTGCCTGCGGGCAAAGTCTGGCCGACATCTTCGACGAGTTCATCAGGCAGCCGGGAATGGGATCGCCAGTCCGGCCTGCACTCATCCACACCGACGGTGGCCAGCAATTCCACCAGAGCGCCGGCACCGCGATGTGGAACGCTCTCGATGGCGCGTATGTCCTGCGGCTCGCCGGCAGGCTGGGAATTTGGGATAACCGCAACGTGGGGCCGGTGAGATACTGGCGTGAAGTGACGAAAGTCGAAGGGAATCTGCCGGTAGCGGCTGCAGCGAGCCGGGGCGTGATCTACGAGAACAACGCGAAGGACACCTGGACGCAGTTACCCGGCTACCGCCGCCTGTCTCTCGAGACGTTCGGGCATGGAGGCAACTACAGTACCGTTTTCCTCAACGATCCCCTGACTAGCACGATCATCGTCCGGCAGGGGGAGAACAACGCAGACGGAGCCTCGTATCTCACCAGCAATGGATGCAGGCCCGGGTGGAGCGGGATGGCGCCGCATTGCCAGCAAGGCGCCGATTGGAGCAACAACTGGGACGTGCCCGCGGGCGACCTCGGCTCGTTCCGGGTCGGACCTCGGAAGATGGTGGTCGAGCCCCTGCAGCAGGCGTTCTTCTTCCCGCCACCGTTTTGCAGGATGACGTCGGCCGCGCGCCAGCCAGTTGACCACATGACCGACGTGTACCCGAGCTCGGCGGACGAAACGATCGAGCTTACGGCCGAGATCCTGGTGAACCCTCGCGAGGGTGAGGGGTCATCCGTAGCCGCTCGAGTCGAGTTCTATAAGGAAAGCGGCGGAAGTCAGGAATACATCGGAGACGCAGCCCTGCTGGCCGGCACCAACCCACCGCAGTACCTGCTGTCGTACAGCGCTGAGAGCCATGGATCGGCGGGCGAGGTCAGAACCTACTTCGCCAACTGCGTCGCAAGATCCACGGTTGACCCGACCAAGGAGGTGCCGTCGTACTCGCGCCCGGTGCGGGTGAGGCGCTAGGCGGTCGCCTGTTCCACTCTGCGACCCGCATGTCTTGCTTCCGGCGGGATTTTTGTCATATATGGAGGCATCGCAGCTCGAGTCTGTGGGCATGCGCCTCACCCTATCTGAATCAGGCAGAAGGTTCCTCCAACCCGCCGAGTGCTGCTCCGCGAGCATCTTGGCACACGTGCTCGTGGTGTGGTTTGCTGTGGGTGCCACCTCGGGTGGCAAGCAGGTTCCCGGCGACGAGCGCGAGGCCCGGGTGTTCTTTCTCCTTCCGCCCGACCGGGTAGACACCCGGAGTCGGCAGACGGACATCCTTCAGCTCGGCAGGATGGGCGGAGACCTGGAAGACGGGAAGTATCTCCTGAAACCGGATGGCGGCGCGCTGGCAATCAAACCAGCGGGCGGAGCGCGGGGGAAGCGAGAGCGGAGCGGCGCCCGAGGAGAGCTCCCCTTCGGTCCACCGTCACCCTATATGCCGGACACCGTATTCAGCGTGCTCGAAGTGGACGAGATGGTTCGCTTCGAGGAGAGTGCGGCACCGATCTATCCCAAGGAGCTGCTAGCCATCGGAGCCGAGGGATCGGTTCGAGCCGAGTATGTCGTCGACACCACCGGCAACGTCGACACCACGACAATTCGGGTGATGCACAGCGATGACCCTCGGTTCACCTCCTCGGTGTTGACGGCGCTCGGCGGGATGCGCTTCCGTCCGGCCAAGCGGGCCGGGAAGGTGGTGCGCCAGCTGGTCCAGCAGAAGTTCAGCTTCAAAATCGTTCCGGCCTCAGAGCTCGCCCAGCCGATCAGCTGATGGTCTGAGCTAAAGCGCTTCGGTGACTATAATGAAGCGATTGTCAATGTCGGGCTCCACCCGATAGCGTTTCACCAGCCTGTTGTCCTGCACCAGGTAGGCACCGTTCTTTGTGGCGACGTAGAGTCGATCCTTCCAGCGAACAATCTGGTACACCAGTTCCTCAGTGGGATATTTCTGGGTGGTTCGAGACCTGAAATCGTATCTAAGGAGCCCGCCGCCGTATGGCTCTCCTTCAGGGTAACGCACCAGTCCCATCCACGCAGCTCCTTCCTCGATAAGAATCGCAGACACCGACCAGTCGGCGATGCCGGACACGGGCACGAAGGTGTATCGCAACGTGCCGGTGTCGAAGTAACCCAGCCCTCCTACACCGGTGACCCCCTCACCGTCGTAGAAGGCTTTCCCGAACCAGATCCGAGAGCCCACGACCTGATAGGGGCCAGCCCTTTCATCCAGAGTGGTATGGCTCTCGTCGAACCCGTTCTCCACCATATCCGGCCGAGCGCGGGCAAACTCGGCAAAGGTGGACTTTGGCATGGGATGGTTCCGCAGGTCAGGAACTGGATAGGTCGAATCTTCGCTGAGGGGGTGGCGATCCCATGGCTCCTCTTCTAATCGTTGTACGATCTCGTCGGGAATCTCCAGAATCGTCGCAACCTCTCGATCGTCCACAGCCTTGAGCCCAATATCCGGAGGATAGTCAATCTGTTTAATCACGGACTTGGTGCGTGGATCCAGGAAAAGCTTGAGCGACTCTCTCGATTCATAAAAACCGAGCCGTCCTATCACGATCGTACTGTCATCCGTACGAATCACCTTGTATGAGTCCAGCCCCTGGTCACGTATCAGCGCAATCACCCGCGTCTCCCTCGGCTTTCGGCGGTCTGTCAAACCAACTCGTAGTTGGCTGTGGAGGCCGTTGTTTGCGTGGTGCTGGGCGACAGCCAGCGACAGAGTCAGGGTGTCGTTCAGTGATTTCTCGTAGAGGATTGCGAACTGCCCGGAGTCGGGCCTGCCGGGGGCCTGCATAAGGGCCAGCAGCATCATGAGATGCATGTTCTTACCTGGTAAGAGGGGGCACTCCGAACGGGGGCTTTACCCACGACATGCAAGACGCGTGCGGCAGCAACTGGTTGATTGTCGGCTTCGATGGGCTACTGTTGGTCCATGGAGCTCGCCGCCATTCAGCGCCGCACTCTACGACTCCTTTTCGCCACGCAGGTCATCAGCGGCGTCGGGGTCGCGATCGGCGCATCCGTCGGAGCGCTGCTCGCCGCGGACATCGCGGGTATCAGCGTCTCCGGCATGGCGCAGAGCGCCCACATCGTCGGGGCCGCACTGTTCGCGCTGCCCGCCACCGCGATTGTGTATCGTCATGGACGACGGCCGAGCCTCGCCGCGGGTTACTTCGTCGCGGCCGTGGGCGCGCTCATCATCGTTGGTGCCGCGTCATGGGCTTCGATCCCCCTCCTGTTCCTCGGCTTCTTTCTGTTCGGCGGCGCCAGTGCGGCGGGTCTCCAGGCGCGCTACGCCGCGGTCGACCTCGCACCGGCGGCGCTCCGGGGGCGCCATCTCTCGCTCATCGTGTGGGCGACGACCATCGGCGCCGTCATCGGTCCCGGTCTCGCGCCGCTGGCCGGCGCATCGCTCGACCGGTTCGGCATTCCCACTCTCGCCGGCCCGTTCTTCTTCTCCGCGCTGCTGTTTGTCCTCGCGACGCTCGTCCTCATGCTGTTCCTGAGACCCGACCCGGCGGTCGTCGCCCGCGGCACGGCTCGCAATCCGGAGGCGGCGGCGTCCGGTGCGGGTCGGGCGGGAATGCGCACTGCCCTCAGAGCCATCGTCTCCCAGTCGCGGCCGCGCTTGGGAGTGACCGCGATGGCCATCGGTCATCTGGTGATGATCGCTGTCATGGCGATGACACCGGTGCACATCCGAGGGGCCGGACACGACGCGGAGCGTACGCTCGGCATCGTCGGGCTGGTGCTCAGCTTCCACATCGCGGGGATGTTTGCGTTTTCGCCGGTCGTCGGCTGGCTCACGGACAAGTTCGGCCGGAAGCCGGTCATCTCTGCCGGAATTGCCCTGCTGCTCGCCGCGTGTGCTCTGGCCGGAAGCGCAGGACACGATCCTGGCCGTCTCGCCGGCGCCCTCATGGTCCTCGGGTTGGGGTGGTCGTCTACCATGGTCGCGGGCTCCACGCTACTCAGTGAGTCGGTGCCTGGGGAGCTGCGTGCCGCCGCCCAGGGACTGTCGGATCTCCTGATGGGATTGGCGGGCGCGCTGGCCGGCGCCGTTTCCGGTCTCATCGTAGAGGCGTGGGGGTATCCGACGTTGACGCTGCTGGCGGCGCTCGCGACCGCACCGCTCGTGTTGCTGGTCACTGTCACTGGCCGTCACGGCCGCGAACGTGCAGACCCGGGTGAGGCGCCGAGAGCGGCGTGAGAGGAGCTAGGTGATGGGTGCAACGACACGAGATATCTTCGGGCGAGCGGACAACGCAGAACCGGCGTCGCCCGGAACCTATGGCGAGGCTCCGCGAGGCTTCCGGCTGCCTGACGCGACTCGGCTCGGGCGGATCCGCCTGCAGGTGTCCGACCTCGACCAGTCACTGGACTATTACCAAGGTGTCCTGGGACTCAGAACCATGGAGCGCGATGCGACCGGCGCGACACTCGGAACCGGTGACAGCGCTACCCCACTGGTCGAGTTGCGCGAGCGCCGGGGTGCGCGGCCGGCGCTGCGTCGCGGCAGCCTCGGTCTTTATCATTTCGCGATTCTCCTCCCGGATCGCGCGTCGCTCGGCCGGTTGCTGCGTCATTTAGGTGAGAACGGGGTGCGCTTCGGCTCCGCCGACCACCTGGTGAGCGAGTCGCTGTATCTCCAGGATCCCGATGACCTCGGCATCGAGGTCTACGCCGACCGTCCGAGGAGCACCTGGCGCCGGGTCGGGCGGGAGCTGATGATGGCGACCGACCCGATAGATATCGAGGGTCTTCTCGCGGCGGCGGGCGACGCCTCATGGAAGGGAATGCCTGCCGGGACGACGATAGGCCACGTCCACCTGCACGTCGGCGATCTCGAGCAAGCGGCCGGGTTCTATTCCGAGGCGTTGGGCTTCGATCGAATGGTGTGGCACTACCCCGGCGCGCTGTTCTTCGGCGCGGGAGGGTATCATCACCACCTGGGCACCAACACCTGGGCCGGAAGCGACGCCAAAGCGCCGGCAGAAGGCGCTGCACGATTACTGGAGTGGAGCATTGTGCTGCCGGATGCCTCCAGCGCGCTTGCTGCCGGTGAGAGCCTGGCACAGAACGGCTATTCTCCCGTACTGGAGAAAGGATCGAGATCGGAGCTGGTGGTCAGAGACCCGTGGGGAACCGAGCTTCGGCTCATGACCGGCAATCTTCCCTAGCCAACTATTCGTATAGAGGAGCCATGCCCAATTATCACCTGGCAGTCATGTCGATTTTCGCCCTGGCCGCCTCGGCCTACGGCTGCAACGCAGGCTCACCGCGCGCCGCTGCAGCGGGCCAGTCACAATCGTCATCCGACACTGCCGCCGCCAACCGCGATTGTCCCCCGATCGAATCCCGGGAGCCGCAGGGGGCCAACCAGCGGCCGGCGTTCGAGGGTCAGACTCGCGCCTGCGGGGTCAAATCCAACGTTGCGTTCGATGTCGTGGTGGTGACCAAAGGATTGGAGCATCCGTGGGCGGTCGAGCCGCTACCGGACGGCAATCTGCTGGTTACGGAGAAGCAGGGACGCATGCGGATGGTTTCGGCACAAGGGAAGCTGGGACGGCCGATCGCAGGCGTGCCAAAGGTGGATGCCCGAGGTCAAGGCGGACTGCTGGACGTGGCGCTCAGCCCCAACTTCCAGTCGGACCGCACGGTTTTCTGGAGCTACAGTGAGCCGAGGCAAGGTGGGAACGGCACCAGCGTGGCGCGCGGAGTACTGTCGGCCGATGGGAGCAGGCTGGAGCAGGTCAGGGTCATTTTCCGGGCGAGGCCGACATATGACGGCACCATGCACTACGGCTCCCGGCTGAGCTTCGGGACCGACGGGATGGTGTACGTCACCCTCGGCGACCGGAGCGACAAGCCGATGCGGCCGCAGGCGCAGCAGCTCGACAGCCACATGGGCAAGATCCTC
>DATADG010000255.1:0-11260 GCA_036258655.1 Gemmatimonadales bacterium
CTCATGTCCAAGGTGGTGTCCAACGGCAACGAGCGAATCAAATTCCCCATCAACGAGCCGGCCAGGGGCAAGAAGAAGTCACAAATCGACGAGTACCTCGAGTTCTACGGCGGGCCCGGAGCCCAGCATCTCGCGCTTGCCACGAACGATATTCTGGAAACTGTGACTGCCCTGCGCGACAGAGGTGTCGAGTTCCTGCGGGTGCCCACGACGTATTACGACGATCTCCAGGCCCGGGTGGGCAAGATCGACGAGCCGGTCGGCCGGCTTCAGGAGCTTGGCATTCTGGTGGACCGGGACCCCGACGGTTATCTGCTGCAGATCTTCAGCAAGCCGGTGCAGGACCGGCCGACGCTGTTCTATGAGATCATTCAGCGCAAGGGTGCCAGGAGCTTCGGTAAGGGGAATTTCAAGGCGCTATTCGAGGCGATTGAGCGGGAGCAGGCGCTCCGTGGGAACTTGTAAGAGAAAACCGTGAACAGTAGACAGTAAAGGGTAAGCAGGCCAACCACCCCGTTCACTGTTCCACCGTTCACTGTTCACGCTGCTGGAGGCAGACATGCCTATCTACCACACACTGGGTCAGATTCCACGAAAGCGGCACATCGCATTTCGGAAGCCGGACGGTGGGATTTACGCCGAAGAGCTTATGGGGCACGAGGGGTTCACCGGAACCTCCTCGCTCCTGTATCACACCTACCCGCCTACAACAGTAAAATCCGCCAAGCGGCTCCGGGAGACGAAGTATGAGGCCGACGCCGACAACACACTTCGGCATCGCCACTTCAGAACCTCGAAGGTAAAGAAGGGCGGCAGCCCGACACTCGATCGGACACCGCTCCTGTTCAACAACGACGTGGCGATGCTGTATGTGGAGCCGGACGAGAATGACGCCCACTTCTATCGCAATGCCCAGGCCGACGAGCTGGTGTACGTGAGCAAGGGCAGCGGGATGCTGGAGACGATGTATGGAGATCTTCCCTACCATGAGGGCGACTACCTCGTCATCCATCGCGGGATCATGCACCGCTACCGGCTGGACCTGAGCGGCGAGCCGACCAAGCTGCTGATCATGGAGAGCCGGGGACATGTGCGCTGGCCCAAGCGCTACCGGAACGAGTTCGGCCAGCTGATCGAGGGCGCGCCCTACAGCGAGCGCGACATCCGCCGACCGACCCAGCTCCGCACCCACGACGAACGGGGCGACTTTCGCATTTTGGTCAAGCAGTATGACGGATTGAACGAGATCATACTGGATCATCATCCATTCGATGTAGTCGGGTGGGATGGATACTTCTATCCCTGGGCCTTCAACATCCACGACTTCGAGCCGATCGTGGGCCGGGTGCATCAGCCGCCGCCAGTGCACCAGACTTTTCAGGGTGACGGGTTCGTGGTCTGCAGCTTCTGTCCTCGTCCGTACGACTTTCATCCTGAGGCTGTACCCGCTCCGTACAACCACAGCAACGTGGATTCGGACGAGGTGCTCTATTACGCCTCGAGTGAGTTCATGAGCCGGAAGGGCATTGAGTTTGGGAGCATCACGCACCACCCGGACGGAATTCCTCACGGACCGCATCCCGGCAGGGCGGAGGCGAGCATCGGGGCCAAGTACACGGAGGAGCTGGCGGTAATGATGGATACCTTCCGTCCGCTCAAGGTGGCCAAGCCCGCGCTCTCGATCGAGGATCCTGACTACCACAAGTCCTGGCTGGACGCGCAGCACGCGCAGTTCAATCCACCCACGACGTGAGGGCAGCGGAGTGGTGGGACGGCGGGGCAGCAAGAGCAATTCCGGTGCGGCGGTCCGGCAGAGCGCGGACATGAACACGCCGGCCCTCCTGGGCCGGCTGGGCATCACGCCCAAATGAAATCATGGAGCCCGCCGAATGGCGGGCGTTTTATCATTGGGCATGGTCCAGGAGAATATCGAAGAGAGACCGTTATGGGTTCCGAGCGCCGACCGGGTACGGCGGGCCAATCTCACCGCGTTCATTCAGCACATCCAGAAACAAAAGCCTGACGGTTCCGAGTCAGTCTCCGATTTTCCCTCTCTCTATCGCTGGTCGATAGAGCACCCGAATGCACTCTGGCCAGAAGTCTGGCGGTTCTGCGGTGTCATTGCCGAGGAGTGGCCGGGGCGAGATCCCTGGGACGAGGTGGTGGTTGGACTCGATCGCATGGCGCCGCCGGATCCGAAGCTTGGGCCGCGATGGTTCACCGGCGCCCGGATCAACTTCGCCGAGAATCTGCTGCGCTACAGTGATGATCGTCCGGCGCTGGTTTTCTGGAATGAGCGTGGCCGCCAGCGGGAGCTGAGCTACGCGGAGCTGAATGCCGGCGTGGCAGCGGTTGCAGCGGCGCTTGCGTTTGAAGGCGTGAGCGTGGGCGATCGGGTAGCGGGGTTCCTCCCCAATATTCCCGAAGCCGTCATCGCGATGCTCGCCGCAGCCAGCCTCGGCGCGATCTGGTCCTCCTGCTCTCCGGATTTCGGCGCGAACGGAGTGCTCGACAGGTTCGGCCAGATCCAGCCAAAGGTGCTCTTCTCCGCTGATGGCTACCGTTATGCAGGCAAGGAGATCGACTCGCTAGCGAGGGTTAGGGAGGTGCGCGCACGAATCCCGGAGATCGAGCGGGTCGTCGTGGTACCCTATCTCCGGAATGCTCCTGATATCGCCGGCATCGAGGACGCGGTCCTCTGGAGTGATTGGAAGGATCACCGACCGACCGATCGACTGAGCGCCCGCCCGCCTGTCCGCCTTGAATTCGACCACCCGCTGTACATCCTCTATTCCTCCGGCACTACGGGTCTTCCCAAGTGCATGGTGCACAGCGCCGGAGGGACTCTGTTGCAGCACCTCAAGGAGCTGGTACTCCACACCGACCTGCGCAGAGAAGACCGGATCTTCTACTTCACCACTTGCGGTTGGATGATGTGGAACTGGCTGATCTCGAGTCTGGCAGTCGGTGCAACCGTCATCCTCTACGACGGCGCGCCGTTGGCACCGCCCTCGGTGTTGTGGGACATGGCAGAGCAGGAGCGCATTACTGTGTTCGGTACCAGCGCCAAATATCTGGCGCTATCGGAAAAGGAAGGGTTGGTGCCGAGTCGCACCCACGACCTGAGTGCACTTCGCGCCATCTTGTCCACCGGGAGCCCTCTTGCAGGGCACAGCTATGACTACGTGTATCAGAAGATCAACTCGGACGTGCACCTCGCGAGCATCAGCGGGGGGACGGACATCGTTTCCTGCTTCGCTCTGGGAAATCCGATAGCACCGGTCTGGCGAGGTGAGCTGCAGACTCGGGGCCTCGGGATGAGCGTCGCGGTGTTCGATCCAGACGGCCGACCAATTCGCGAACGGGAAGGTGAACTGGTTTGCACTCGTCCATTCCCCAGCATGCCGGTTCGATTCTGGGGAGATCCCGACGGATCCAAGTACCACGCCGCGTATTTCGATCATTATCCTGGCGTCTGGCGCCACGGGGACTGGGCCAGGATCACCCGGCACGATGGGCTGGTCATTCTGGGTCGAAGTGATGCTACTCTCAACCCCGGCGGTGTTCGGATCGGCACAGCGGAGATCTACCGGCAGGTCGAGCAGCTGCCGGAAGTGGTTGAAAGCCTTGTAGTTGGTCAGGACTGGGAGGGCGACACTCGGATCGTGCTCTTCGTCAGGCTCCGCGACGGGCTGAAACTGACTCAAGATATAGTTAGCCGCATCAAGGCCCGAATCCGGGAGTACGCCAGCCCCCACCATGTTCCACGCAAGGTTATCCAGGTGGCTGATATTCCCCGGACCATCAGCGGCAAGATTACGGAGCTCGCCGTCCGCGATGTCATCCATGGGCGGCCCGTTGTCAATGTCGACGCCCTGGCCAACCCAGCGGCGCTGGATCTGTTCAGAAATCTTCACGAGCTGCAGACCTGATCACCGTTGTCCCGCTGCCCGGCGTCACGCTGCTCTGCTGACCTTGTGACCCATGCCCTATCGGGATTGAAAAAGTCGGATTAGATTCTCGCGACGCGGCTCGGAATAGCGCGGTCTTTTTTTCCTGGTTAGCCCGCGGCACACGGACAACAGCGGCTGAGACCCTCAGGCGGGCAGGGTCCTTGGCCCCGAGGAGCACACCAATGCGATACCTTCTGATGCTGGCTGCCGCGGCGTCGATTGCGGCCTGCGCCAGTCGTGCCGAAGAGGACGTCGGCGCGGCCCCGGAAGAGGGGGACACCACCAACGTCGTCGCGGACACCACGCTCGGGGTTCCGACCGACAGCACCATGGGTCAGCGTCCGGGCGAGACCGACACCAGCTTCGTGCAGCAGGACACCACCACGACCGGCGTCGACAGCGCCTTCGCCCCGACTCCGAGTGACACCCAGCCCACGGGTGACACCACCGGCTATCAGCCGACTGGCGACACCACGGGAATGCAGAGCGACACCAGCGCGACCGGCGAGTGGAGCGATACCACTGGAACCGCCGGCGACACCACAACTGGTCAGGACACCAGCGGCATGGCCCCCGCCGACAGCGCGCCCAGCGAGTAACAACCACGCGCGACCAGGCTAGTCACGGCGGCTCCACTATCGGGGCCGCCGTTTTTCTTCGGAGGCATCATGAGCTCGACCGTCAGCAGGACTCCGGGCATCCTTCTCGGGCTGGGTCTGGGCGGTTTCGCCGACGGTATCCTCCTGCACCAGATCCTGCATTGGCACAACATGGCTTCTGCCCGCCTGCCGCCGGTTACTCTGGAGGCGCTGCAGACCAACATGCGATGGGATGGATTTTTTCATGCGGCGGTGTGGATCTTCTGCATCGTGGGCGTGTATCGACTTCTGACGGATGCCAGACGAGGGTTGTTGCTGCCGACTCCCCGGGTTTTCACCGGCCTGCTCCTGATGGGGTGGGGCATCTTCAATCTGGTCGAGGGAAGCATCGATCATCATCTGCTCGCACTTCACCATGTACGCGATTTGCCGGTCTATGTCCCCCTGTATGATTGGGTGTTCCTGGTTGTATTCGGCATCGGTTTGATCGCAGCAGGCCGGTGGCTGTCGCGTGCGGCACTGTGATCTATGACCTAGTCCGCCTGTCGCAGCCCGTCCAGATTGTCAGCTCCAGCAGGCACCTTGAACGTCAACTGGTAGGAGCGTGCGTCGTATGAGGAAACTGCTAATGCTCGCCGCGGTCGCTGCGCTGTCGGCTGCGTGCCACAATCGGCCGGAAGAGGAGGTCGGCGCCGCCCCGGACCAGGCGGAGGCCGATACGACTGGGGTGACCCATGCGATCGATACCACCCGCACCGGTCCTCCGGGCGTAGGAGGTCGGCCGGGCGATGCCACGGTTACACTGGACAGTGTGGGAGTGGATTCCTCGCAGGTTCAAACCGACACCACCGCAGGCGATACCAGCCCAACCTCGACCCCGCAGGACACCTTGGGGCCGAGCGACATCGGCGCGGATGATGCCGCGGACACCACTACCACGCAGAGCGATACAACCGGTACCTGGAGCGATACCACTGCGGCGGATACCAGCTCGACCAATCAGTAGGGTTCCCGAGTTGGTCCACGAGCGGGCTTCGGATTCTCCGAGGCCCGTTTTTTCTGTCAGCCGAGAGCTCCCTCTACTCATGAAACAAGGGCGAAGGAAGTGTCGATAGCGGTGACCAGGACGTATCTGGAGATGCAGTCGCCCGCGGAGTTGCGAGCCGCGGAAACGCCCAGCCCGGCGCCGAAAGTCGAACGGCTCCTGCAGTGCTCAGTCGATCTCTTTCGGTATCTCTACAAAGAGGTGGGGAGCGCCTATCGATGGACCGACCGGCTCAGTTGGAGTGACCAGGCCATCAGCGACTATCTCCAGACACCCGGTGTGTCCATCTGGCTGATGTCGTGGGAAGATTCGCCGGCGGGATACTTTGAGCTGGTGGAGCACGCCGACGGTTCGGTGGAGATCGCCTACTTCGGGCTGCTACCTGACTTCGTCGGGCGCGGGTGGGGAAAATACCTTTTGACCCAGGCCGTCGAGTCTGCCTGGCAGCTCGGGGCGCGCCGCGTATGGCTCCACACCTGCACCCTCGATCATCCTGCTGCCTTGCCGAACTACTTGAAGCGCGGGTTCCGCCCGGTTCGGCAGGAGACCTATACCGTGTCGTAGAGCCGGTGAGCGCCAGGCGGTAGGTTACTCACGCTCGGCGAACTTGGCCGTAAAGTGACGCAGCCAAGGCGCCTGCTCGACAAACTGATAGCCGCGCACCTTGTCCCGGCGTTCCCAGATCTGAAGAATGGCCTCGACCACGTAATCGATGTGGCTCTGCGTGTACACCCGCCGCGGCACTGCGAGCCGCACCAGCTCCATAGCTGCCGGGGACTCCTCACCAGTTTCCGCATTCCTTCGTCCGAACATCACCGTACCGATCTCCACAGCGCGAATTCCAGCCTCACGATAGAGCTCGACCACCAGCGCCTGCCCCGGTAACTCGAGCGGCGGAATCTGAGGAAAGAACGCTGCAGCATCGACATAGATGGCATGTCCGCCGGGGGGTTGAACGATAGGAACACCGGCTCTGGAGATGTGCTCACCCAGATACGTTGTGGACCTGATACGGTACAGCAGGTAATCCTCGTCGAGCGCTTCGTGGAGGCCGACCGCAATGGCGTCCAGATCCCGGCCTGCCATCCCGCCGTAGGTAGGAAATCCTTCAGTCAGGATGAGCAGGTTACGCTCCTTGGAGGCGAGCCGCTCGTCGTTGGTGGCCAGCATACCTCCGATGTTCGCCAGGCCGTCTTTCTTGGCCGACATGGTGCAACCATCGGCGTAGGAGAACATCTCTCGGGCAATCTCGATGGGCCGCTTATTCGCGTAGCCTTCTTCACGCAGCTTGATGAAATACGCGTTCTCCGCAAAGCGGCACGCATCTATGTACAAGGGAATCCCGTGTTCCCGGCAAAGCGCTGAGACCGCCCGCACATTGGCCATCGAGACCGGTTGCCCCCCGCCCGAATTGTTGGTGACGGTTAGCATGCAGAGGGGGATCCGCTCGCGGCCGACTTCTTTGATCAAGAGTCGGAGTTGCTCCAGGTCCATGTTGCCCTTGAACGGGTGGCGCGCCGCAGGAATGCGTCCCTCGCGAATCACCAGATCGCGCGCCTCGGCTCCGGTAAACTCGATGTTCGCTCTGGTGGTATCGAAGTGAGTGTTGTTCGGCACTACGTGACCGGGCTGGCACATTACCCCGAACAGGAGGCGCTCGGCGGCGCGTCCCTGGTGAGTCGGGAGGACATGCCTGAATCCGAAGATGTCGCGTACTGCCTCCTCGAATCGATACCAGGAGCGACTGCCGGCGTAGGATTCGTCCCCCCGCATCACTGCGGCCCACTGTTCGGAGCTCATCGCAGCTGTGCCGCTGTCGGTGAGCAGATCAATGAGCACATCCTCGGCCGGCAGCAGGAACACATTGAAGCCTGCGGCACGAAGCTTTCGCTCGCGCTCTGCCGGTGTGGTCATCCGGATCGGCTCGACAGCCTTGATCTTGAACGGCTCGATGATGGTTCGCATGGTGTCGTGAATAGTGTGGTGCCTCGCGGACTCTGTACAGTTGAGGTGACCGCTCTCTATGTGCCGCCTCACTGCTCGAGCCGAGTTTGAGTCGCGCCCGCAAGCTTCATATCTGGGGGTCGGAGCAAGATGTCGAAGGCCGAACTGGTTGAGGCGATTCGCGACGCCGAATAAGCCGGTCAGGGCTCGGTCAGGGGTACCCTGCCATGCAGGAGCGACACTCCAAGCGTCACCAACACATCGTGACGCACCGTCCGCCGGATGTCGAGCACGCCCGGCTGGCTCAGCGCCAGAGGATAGATCACGTCTTCCAGATCAGCACGAAAGAGCAGTCCCCCGGTTCTCAGCATCGCGCCCAGCCCAACAGACCAGCCGCCCCGGAGTGAGCCGTTGTAAGGAGCGAATCCCTGACCGGTTCGCCACACCAGCACCGGTCCGGCAAAGGCATGGCCTGTGGCGGCGATCCCGAATCTGCCAAGCTCAACCCGCGGTCTCATCGCGAAGGTATGAACCATCCCATTCCTGCTGGGAAAAAGCTCCGTGTCGTCATCATCGAACGGATGGATGGAGACCTTCACCAGTCCGGCGGTATAGCCCAATTCCAGACTCACACTCTGGTAAATGACGCCGGCGAATCGAGCTCCGGCGATCAGCCAGGGGACTCGCAGCTGCTGCCGGAGCACGATCGGTTGTTCCTCACCGGAGGGGAGAACCAGGGTGCCTCGCTGCGAGCTCCCCGCTTCCAGCCGAGTTCCGAGCACGACCGCTGCTTCGAGCTGGGCTTCTGCCAGATACGGCGCTCCGAGGCTGCAGAGACCGACAGCTAGAACTCCCACCATGCATTTCAGATCTCGCATATATGGCGAACAGCCCCTCCGGGTACCCGCAACGGCAGTGTAGCTCAGGTCACAGCAGCTAAACCAGAGTACCTTGAATGTTCAGCGTGGCTGCCCAACGACAGTGACCCTTGACGCCTACAGGCTGATCTGGTGATCTCAGTCCAGCGTTGGTTCGCGCCGCTTTCCCTGGGCGCAGTACTTGCCGTCGGGTGCTCTGGAGAACCCAAAGGTTCTTCAGTCCAAGCCTCCTCCCCGCCAAGCAACACCACCGATAGTGCCCGAGCTGCAACTGATACGTCAACGTTCACCACCCCGGCTGACGACGGGCAGTGGATCATGTCTGCCCACGACTATGCGGCCAGGCGGTTCAGCGGATTGCGGCAGATCACGACCGACAACGTCAGACAGCTTCGCCTTGCCTGGAGCTTTTCTACCGGTGTGCTCCGGGGCCAGGAGGCCGCGCCCATTGTTGTGAACGGCACGATGTACGTCGTCACTCCCTACCCGAACCTCCTGTACGCCCTCGATCTCACCCGCCCGGGAGCGCCGACCAAATGGACCTACAATCCGAAACCGGTCTCGTCAGCCCAGGGCGTAGCCTGCTGTGATGTGGTTAATCGGGGTGCCGTGTACGCCGATGGACGGATCTTCTACAACACCCTGGACAATTACACGGTGGCAGTGGACACCGGGACTGGAAAAGAAGTGTGGCGGACGCGTCTGGGCGACATCAACCGGGGTGAAAGCATGACCATGGCGCCGCTCGTGGTGAAAGGGAAGGTGCTGGTGGGGAACAGCGGCGGCGAATTCGGGGTTCGAGGCTGGATCACTGCGCTCGACGCGCGCAATGGGAAAATTGCCTGGCGCGCGTATCACACCGGTCCGGACAAGGACGTGCTCATCGGTGAGCGGTTCAAGCCGTTCTATCCGTCAGACCGTGGCAAGGACCTGGGGGTACAGACCTGGCCCGGCGACGCCTGGAAAATCGGCGGCGGTACGTCGTGGGGTTTTCTCTCCTACGACCCCGAGCTCGATCTGATCTACTATGGGACCGCCAACCCGGGTCCCTGGAATCCGGAGATGCGGCCGGGTGACAACAAATGGACCGCCGGCATCTTTGCCCGGGACCCCGATGACGGCCAGGCGGTGTGGTTCTACCAGACGAGTCCGCACGATCTGTTCGATCACGATGGCATCAACGAAAGCATCCTGGCGGACATCCGCTGGAAGGGCCGCATACGGAAGGTGCTGATGCACCCGGGCCGCACCGGTTACATGTATGTTATCGACCGGCAGACCGGCGAGGTGCTGTCGGCCAAGCCGTTCAGCTTCATCACCGCCGCAAAAGGTGTCGACCTCAAGACCGGCCGGCTGATTCCGAATCCCGCGAAGGAGCCGCGCGAAGGGATTGTGGTTCGGGAGATCTGTCCTGCGGCGCCCGGCGCAAAGGACTGGCAACCGGCTGCCTGGTCTCCCAAGCTCAGCCTCCTCTTCGTCCCGCACCAGAACCTGTGCATGGACTTCGAGGCAGTGACGCCCAATTACATCGCGGGGACGCCATACGTCGGCGCCAACGTCAAGATGTACGCCGGACCCGGCGGGCACCGGGGCGAGTTTACCGCGTGGGATCCCGTCGGCGAGCGGCCAGTCTGGAAGATCAAGGAAAAATTCCCGGTCTGGAGCGGCGCACTGGTGACGGCGTCCGATGTGGTGTTTTACGGAACGATGGATGGATGGTTCAAGGCTCTCGACGCGCGAAACGGACAGGAGCTCTGGCGCTTCAAAACCGGATCGGGCATCATCGGCCAGCCGATTAGTTACCGAGGACCCGACGGCAAGCAATACATCGCAATTCTCTCCGGGGTGGGCGGCTGGTCCGGCGCTATCGTGGCCGGCAACCTCGACCCGCGAGACTCCAGCGCTGCGCTGGGGTTTGTAAACGCGATGAAGGATCTGCCGCAGCACACCACCAAAGGCGGAATGCTGTATGCGTTCTCACTTCCGTGAGAGAAGCGGGGCAGCAGGGCAGGGGGCAGGAGCCTTGATGGGGACTATCATTCTGAGTTCAGCGAAGAATCTCACTCTGCTCTCGTTGTTAGCCTCGCTACCGCTCGTCGCTTGTGAACGTGAAGAGCGCAACTTCCAAGGCGTTCCGCAGGGGGCGTCCTCACCCGAGCCAGTCGTGCAACAGAGCAGTCTCGAGCCGGGCCCCCAGACACGCGGCGTCACCGTCACCAGCCCCTACGACGATAACGCCTATGGCACTGCCCAGGGGAAGAGGCTCTACAGCCAGATGAACTGCGTGGGTTGTCACTCGCAGGGCGGCGGCGGCATCGGTCCTCCGCTCATGGATGACGAGTGGATCTATGGCAGCGCACCGGAAAATATCTTCCAAACTATCGCGCAGGGACGACCCAACGGCATGCCGGCGTTCGGTGGCAAGATCCCCGTGGACCAGATCTGGCAGCTTGTGGCCTACGTCCGCTCGATGAGTGGATTGCTCCCCAAGGATGTGGCTCCCGGACGGAACGACGCGATGTACGTCAGGAGCCAGGAGCAGGACACCGACAAGGCCAAGCCGGTACAGTCATTCATTCCACCCGCGTCGGAACGCCCTTGATGCCTGTCGGCGCACTCGCCGTCCTGGCACAACGCGCACTGGATCCAGGAGTCCACTCGGCCCTCAACCCAGCCGGCCGCCAGGCGCAGATCGTGGACCAACTGTGGGACGCCATGTACCTCGTGTCTGTGGTGGTCTTCGTGCTGGTCGTCGCCGCACTGCTCTGGGCTGCGCTTCGTCGGCGCCCGCCAACCGAGGTGGCGGATAGCCCAAGCCGCGAACGCTCGCTTCGGACCTCG
>DATADG010000256.1:0-3111 GCA_036258655.1 Gemmatimonadales bacterium
GCACCGCCCACACGAAAGTCCATCTCGGCGCTGGGTGAGGTAAACCCCGCAGGTCCCCACCACCGCGTAACGTACGCGGGATCGCTCCAGGCCTTCCACACTTCCTCGACAGGAGCGTCGAAGATGCGGGTTACGACGACGGCGAACGTCTGGGTGTTATCGTTTGTGTCTTTGCTGTGCACGGTTGCCAATCCTTTCCTCTAACTAGCTGGGGAACGTCCCGCTGGTGGCATTGACGAACGTCCCCGTGATGGCCGGAGGGTTGGGTGTCTCTCCCACCTCCTATCACCCTAGCGCTCCAGCCCCCCGTCCCGACCCGACCTGCGCTCGCGGTAGGCGCGCATCTTGTGGCGGGCGCCGCAGGCGTCCATATGGCACCAGGTCCCCGAGCGGTTTTTCGCCTTATCGTAGAAGGCCCACTTGCACCCTTCATTCCGGCACGCCTTCAGCCGCTCCCAGGTTCCATCTACCGCCGACCGCACCACGGCGACGAGCATCAAGGCCATCGCCTTGTCAACTTCATTTACCTTCCCTTCGGCAGGACATAGCCGCGGTTCGCCGGAGGGGTCGAAGCTCACCCGCAGCAAGGCGGCTCCTGCGAGGTCGTCGGGCTCTTCGAAGATAGCCGCAACCTCTCCCTCCCGAACCTCGGCCCCAGCATTGTGAACCACCAGCACCCTCCTGAGCCACTCGCGAAAGGAGATCAGTCGCCGCCTGTCGGCCTCGCTCACCTCCACAACGCCGTCAGGCAATAGCCCATGCCCGGCCAGCCATCGCGCCGTTCCATCCGTCTCTTCTAGCAAGTCGCTGTCACGCAGGTTACTCCTGGTGTTCACGAACTCCTGCACCACCCTCAACGGACCCGGCGCCGGTTTCACGTCGTTGGGATCCATAAGCCCTCCAATACGAAATTCCTTCTCTGTTATTTTACCATCAAAGCCTATTGACTGGTAAATGTTACTAGTATATAGTATTGGCTGGTAACGATTGTGCTCTCATCACAAGCCACTGTGGGATTTGAAAGAAGAGCTCACGCCGAAGGGACGAATCATGAACAAACGAACGTATAGCAGGACCAACCCCTAGCGAGAGAGGCTCCCCAGGAAGCGGAAAAGGAGAAGATGGTGGACACACGCACAGGAGTGACAGAAGAGGGTGGGGCATGAGCGCACAATCTGTAAGGGCGTCCGGCCCGCGTGACCTACTGGGACGCGCCTGGTCTTCGAGCCGGCCGCTCGCTTTCGTCGGCGCGACGATGCTGCTGGTCTTGGTGGTATCCCTGGCCGGGCTCCTGCTCGACCCGCGCGTCATAACCGGCGCGCCGGCCTGGCTCAAGCCTATGAAGTTCGCCATCTCCATCTCCATCTACTGCTTCACTCTGCTCTGGATGCTGACCTTCGTGCGGGGCCGTCGGCGCCTGGTCGCCCTCATTTCATGGGTCACGGTGGTCGCGCTCTTCGTCGAGATGGCCCTGATCGCAGGTGCTGCGGCGCTCGGCACGACCAGCCACTACAACGTGAGCACGCCGCTCCACGCCGCCGTGTGGTACACGATGGCCGCCTCCATAGCGCTAGTCTGGACGATGAACTTGCTGACTGCGGTGTTGCTGCTGATCCAGCGAATGCCTGACCCCGCCTTCGCCTGGGCCTTGAGGCTCGGGCTCGTCGTGTCGCTGGTAGGCATGGCGGTCGCCTTCCCGATGACCCAGGAGACCCCAGCGCAGGAACGGGCGGCGGATAAGGCCGGGATCGAAGCCCCGATACAGGGTGCCCACGCTGTGGGGGTCGAAGACGGCGGGCCGGGGCTGCCCGTGACCGGGTGGAGCACCACCGGCGGCGACCAGCGCGTAGCGCACTTCGTCGGGCTGCACGGGTTGCAGGCACTGCCCCTTTTCGGATACCTGCTGGCCCTCTTCGCCCCGGCCTGGCTCCGCGCGGGGTACCGGATTGCGCTGGTGTGGACGGCCGGCCTCTCGTTCCTGGGGCTCGTCGTGCTTCTTACCTGGCAGGCGCTGCGAGGCCAGCCGCTGACCTCGCCCGACGCCGCGACGCTCGGCGCTCTCTTCGCGCTCGTCCTTACCGCTGGTACGGTGGCGTCCGCGGTGGTGCTGCGAGCCCGGAGAGGGCGGCAGGAGTGACCGGGGCGCGTAGCGAGTGGGACGAGGTGCTGGAGAGCGTCCTGCGGCAGCGGGAACGTTCCGTGTTTGCGCGTTGGCGTCGGAGGTGGAGCAGAACCGCCTGGCCAAAGCGCTGCGGCACGCTCGTGGACTGGCGAGCGTCCTCACCCCGATGTGTGGCAGTCCCGAAATCACGAACTGAATGAGAGGAGCAAGATGAGCACCCCGTTTCCAAACAGCGACGATACCCGGGTCCCAGAGCAATTGCCCACACCGGATACTGAGGTTCGACTTGAGGCGGCAGGTGGCAGGCTCGTCCGGGCCAACGGGGTCGACCTGTGCGCCGAGACCTTTGGTGATCCCACCGACCCGGCGATCCTCCTGGTGGGCAACTCGATGCTCTCGTGGGAGGATGAGTTCTGCGAGCGTCTCGCGGCCGGCTCCCGATTCGTCATTCGCTACGACCTCCGCAATACCGGCCGGTCCGTCAGCTACGATCCGGATGCTCCGCCCTATACCCTGCGTGATCTGGGCGCGGATGTGGTGGGCCTGCTCGACGTCTTCGGCCTGGGCAGCGCCCATCTCGTAGGCTTTGGGCCGGGCGGCTGGATCGGCCAGCTCGTGGCGCTCGATTACCCCGATCGGGTCGCATCTCTCACCCTGATCTCGACACGACCTACGGCTCCCGGACCCAACGATCCCGACCTTCCGGAACATTCGGATGAGCTGATGGCCCATTTCATGGGAGTGCCGGAGCCCGACTGGTCCGACCGGACGGCCGTGATCGACTACATGGTCGAGGTCGGACGTCAGATGGCGGGCTCACGTCCCTTCGACGAAGCGGCCGTGCGAGACGCCGTGGGCCGAGTCTTCGATCGCACCGTCGACGCTATGCCGAGCACGGCGAACCAGCGCTCAATCCACCGCTCGAATCAACTCGCGAGCAGCTTCGCAGCCATGGACCCTGGCGATCGCTGGAGAGAGCGACTCGGAGA
>DATADG010000257.1:0-8454 GCA_036258655.1 Gemmatimonadales bacterium
GACACGATCGAGGTGCTTGCGGCCGAGTCTGACCGGTTGGAACAGTTGGAGCGCGAATTCACCGAGTTCGGCCGGCTGCCGGAAGGCCCTGCCGCTCCCGTTGACTTCAACGAGTTGCTGGCCGAGTTGAGCCGCACGACTGTGCCTGCCACCATGCAGGCCCGATTGAGCTTGGATCCGGCAACACCAGTGCTCACGGGCCACTATGAGCCGCTACGCCGAGCCTTCAGCAACATCCTTCGCAATGCTGCTGACGCGTGCGAGCAGCAGGGCGATCTGGAGATCACGTCGGCGCCCGACAACGGAGGAGGCGTTCGCATCGAGATCCGGGACCATGGTCCCGGCGTTCCACCCGACATGGTTGAGCGGATCTTTGATCCGTATTGTACGGGAAAGGCCGGCGGAACCGGTCTGGGGCTGGCGCTGGTTAAACAGACGATCGAAATGCATGGAGGGTCTATCGCCCTGCAGGAGACGCCGGGCGGAGGGGCCACCTTCGTGGTGCGGATGGCAGCACGGTGAGCGACAACGCCCAGGTACTTCTGGTCGATGACGAGGCCAACATCCGACGGATGTTGGGAGCCCTGCTGCGGAGCGAGGGATTCAACGTGACCGAAGCTCCCAACGGGAACTCGGCGCTGCTATTGCTCGATGAAGTCGGGCCCGATGTGATTTTGCTCGATCTTCTGATGCCGCCGGGGCCGGATGGACTGGAGACGCTGACCCAGATGCGGGACCGGGGAGACGCCGCGCCCGTCATCATGATGAGCGGCAAGGCGCAACTGACCGATGCGGTCCGGGCGGTAAAACTCGGGGCCTTCCAGTTTCTGGAGAAGCCGCTCAGTCCGGAGGCGGTGCTGGCAACCGTGCGTGCAGCCCTGGAGCTCAACCGCGCCCGAGCCGAGAATCGCGCGCTGCAGGAGGAGCTGGGTCGCCGCGCCACCCTCATTGGCAGCGGTGCCGCGATGCAGCAGGTGCGTGCGCTCATTGCGCGGGTCGCTCCGACGGAGGCGAGGGTCCTGATCACCGGTGAATCCGGCACCGGAAAAGAATTGGTCGCGGCGGCCATTCACGCAGAGAGCCGCCGCCGCGGACGTGCTTTTGTTACCGTAAACTGCGCGGCGATTCCGCGAGACCTGGTCGAGTCGGAGATGTTCGGCCATGAGCGCGGCGCGTTTACCGGCGCGACCGAGCGCCGACTGGGACGCTTCGAGCTGGCGCATGGCGGCACACTGTTCCTCGACGAAGTGGGAGACCTGAGCCAGGAAGCACAAGCCAAGCTGCTCCGGACCCTCGAAACGGGGGAGCTCCAACGGATCGGGGCCGAGCGATCTATGCGGATCGACGCCCGCGTAATTGCCGCCACGAACCGGCAGCTCGAAGACGCGGTGCGCGCCGGTGCCTTTCGCGAGGATCTCTATTTCAGATTGAATGTGTTTCCCATCGAGCTTCCTCCCTTGCGCGAGCGGCTCGAAGACCTGCCCGCGCTGGTGGCACACCTGGCGGAGCGAGTCCGCCCGCGCAATGCCGCACGCTTCACCGACGACGCACTCGCGGCGCTGAGTGCGTACTCATGGCCGGGCAATATTCGGGAGCTCGCCAATCTGGTAGAGCGCCTCAGCATCCTGAGTGGGCCCGTCATCGATGCTGCGGCTGTCCGGCAGGTGCTTCGCGGGGGAGCCGCCCCGGTGTCGGCCACACCTGCCGCCCTCCTCGGACGTCCGCTCACCGAGGCCCTCGATGAGTTTGAGCGGGATCTCATTGGAGCGGCGTTGGCGCAGGCGCAGGGGAACATGGCCGAAGCCGCGCGCATCCTGCAGACCGACCGTGCCAATCTGTACCGGCGGATGCGCCGTCTTGGGGTGGAGAAGAGCGCTGAAGTCGAGTTGTAAACCCTCTCTCATGCGGAAATCCTGATGCGCCTGCTCCTCCCCGGGCTCTTCCTGCTGCTCGCCGGTCCTCTCTGGGGACAGGACAGTGTCATTGTGATCGATCCCGACGCGCGTCCGACCGACTCCTTCGTTCGAGGAGGTCCGCCGCCTGACGTCGTGGCGGAGCTGATCGCCTTCTACAACGATTCCGCAACCACACGCATGCAGGGGGACGTCACCCTCCCTGCCGGGACCCGCTTCCAGGGCAAGCTGGGCCTGTATCGCGGTGCATTGCGGGTAGCCGGCCGCATCGACGGCTCCGTAGTCGTCGCCAACGGGACGCTCTATCTCCTCCCGGGGGCGGCAGTACAGGGTGAAATCCTGGTAGTGGGCGGACGGCTGCTCCGCTCGGAGCAGGTGGAGCATCGGGGTCAGGAACGGGTCTACTGGGACGCGGCGCCAGTGGTACGTGGCACGGATGGTCTCCTGGCACTCAGGGAACGGCGCCGCCCACTGGGCGAGATCGCCACGGCGCGCACCACCTTCCAGACTGGAAAGGTTCGGACCACGCTCTCACTGGCTACCGGCGGTACGTACAACCGGATAGAAGGCCTTCCTATTCTGTTTGGCCCACTGTTCGAGTTCCGTCCGGCGGCAGGGACCTACGCCAGGATCGACCTTCGTGGAATCCTGCGCACAGCGGGAGAAGACACGGACCTCCGGAGCGACTTTGGCTACATCCTTCGAGCGGACCTCCGCTTTCCCGGTACGACCGAGTTCGGGGTCGGTGGCCGGCTCTACAGCGAAGTTGCCCCGGTCGAGAGCCAGCCACTTTCGCGAGCCGAAAACGGCTGGTCGGCGTTTCTGCTCCAGCGCGACTATTGGGATTACTTCGAGCGCAAGGGGGTAACCGGGTTTGCCTATGTCTTCCCGACGACTGCCCTTCGGCTCGAGGTCTCTCTTAGCAGAGACGCCGAGCGTTCCACCCGCGCCACCGACCCGTGGTCATTGTTTCGAAACAGCGATCGGTGGCGGCGCAATCCGCTGATCGACGATGGCCATTATTTCACGACCGGTGTCGAGCTGGAGTTCGACACACGGAATGATCGCGATGTACCCACCACCGGCTGGCTGATCCGCAGTCGATTCGAGCATCTCACCAGTGACGATATTGCCCCTGTGGCTTTGCCGGCAGTGGTGCGGCCGAGCCCGCCGACCGGTGGAGGCTACGCATCCGACCGGCTCTCGGTGGACATGCGCCGGTATTCCCGATTGAGACCAAATCTCCGGGTGAACGCGCGTCTGCGGGCAGACGGCTGGATCGCCGGGGACCGTTTGCCGGTGCAGCGGCGCTTTTCGCTCGGCGGACCCGACTTCCTCCCCGGTTTCGATTTTCGAGAATACACCTGCGCTCCCGATGGCTTTGTCGACCCCTCGGAGGTGGCTCTCTGCGACCGCATGATCGCCACCCAGGTCGAAGTGCGCACCCGGTTGGGACTCAACCTGGGATATCGCCAGCCCGATCGTGGGGACAGCAGGCCGGGTCGGTTTATCGGAATCGAGGAGGCCGATCTGGTGCTGTTCAGCGACGCCGGCAAGGCGTGGCTGGCGGGGAGTGGGCCGGGTCAGGTGCCGGTCAACCGCTTCCCGGCTCTCAAGGAATGGTCAATGGACCTTGGCATCGGACTCGATGCCGGTGAATTCGGGGCCTATCTGGCCAAGAGTGTCACCTCGGGAGAGCCGGTGAAGTTTCTCATCAGGCTGCAGCGCCGTTTCTAGTGCCTCGCCAGCGGTCTGCACTGTTCGGAGTGCTGCGCTGGCTGGGCCTGGAGCTCATGATGACCACGGCCCTGAGTAGCGCTGACTCGCGGCCGCTCGCCGGTCAGGACGCGGGCGACGTACGCCTGTTCGTCTCATTAGCTGCGGACTCGGCCCCGACCGGCTCTCGCGCGCCGGTCGTGCGCTCGGAAAACATGCTGGAAGGAAACAGCCGATGGCTGGTGGCGCTTCGTTCGGGACTGCCGGTCAGGCTGCACTATCGAGTCGAGGTGTGGCGCTCCAGAGGAGCATGGTTCGATACGTTCGAGCGCCAAGCGGAGTGGGATGTGCTCATCCGCCATGAGCCGCTCCTCGACCACTACACCCTGCTCACCTTTGTAGGTGCTGCACGGCAGGAACGGCGCTACGCCACACTCGATGCGCTGGGAGCTGCGGTTGCTTTCGCCTACCAGGTGAACGTACGACCAATTGAGCCAGGCCGATACTACTACATCGCTTCTCTCGAGGTCACAACGCTATCCGACTCGGACCTGGATGAACTGGAGCGATTTCTGGCGGGTGAACTTGGTCCCGGAGACGAGCAGAGTGAAGACTTGGGGGACGCCCTGGGGCGCGGCGCTACTCGCTTCCTGCTGCGACTGGCGGGATTGCCGAGCTTGAGACTGGAGGCGAGAAGTCAGCCGTTTCGGGTGCGCTGACTCGGATCGCGCTCAATGGTGCCGCCCAAGGCCCTCAGCGCCTCGTCGCCGTAGAACAGCTTGATGTATTTCGCTTGAGTGACGGACAGCCGGCGGACAGCCCAGGAAAGATGTACGAAATGCGGCTCATGGGGTGGCACCACCGGATGCATCCCGCATTCCTGAGGCAGGTGGTTGCCCTTTCGGGTGTTGCAGGAGCTGCACGCGGTCACCACGTTGGTCCAGTCGTTGTCACCTCCACGCGAGAGCGGAATCAGGTGGTCTCGCGTCAGGCATTCCCGATGCCGCAGGTCCGACTGCCCCCGATGGCAGTACTGGCAGCGGTAACCATCTCGAGCAAAGAGGAATGTGTTGGTGACTTGGCGACGGAAGCGGCGGGGAACATGAACAAACTTGACGAGGCGAATGATTGCAGGTTTGGGAAGTGTCAGCCGTTCACTTCGGACAACGTCGCCCCCATCAGCCTCGACGATCTCGGCCTTGCCCTCGATCACCAGGCGGAGCGCACGCCGCACCGGAACCATTGTCAGGGGCTCGAACGAGGCGTTCAACGCCAGACACCGCACGCTGCTTCTCCATGGAAAGACGGGAGGTCGATCACACGCACCGAGATCGGGTGCACGCCGAGCGTAACAACGCCGCAAAAGCCAGACCAGTCGGCCCGACTCACCGCAGCCGTATCGTAACGGGCGTCATCTCTAGGTGCAAGTGAAGTATACGCTGTCCTGCGGGGGGAAATGCATCCCGCCATGGCAGTACAGCCTGCTGCGAGCTACCCGATCCGGTTCATTTCACCATGGCCTCGATCCGCTTCGCGATCTCTCGCCGGAGCCGCTGATTGCGGGTGATGATCAGGACGGTATCGTCGCCCGCAATCGTGCCGACGATCTCCGCCCACCCCGCCTGATCCAGCGCTTCGGTCACCGCTCCGGCCGAGCCGCTTGCGGTCTTCAGCACTAGCAAGGGCCCTACTCCATCGAGACCAACCAAGAGCGTGGGGAGCACCTGTCCCAGCTCGGGTCGTACCGCCCCGCGATGGGGATGGGTGTAGTATGCGCCTCCTTCAGGGTCGGCGAGTTTGGCGAGTCCCAGCTCCCGGATATCGCGCGACAACGTCGCCTGGGTGACGACGAAGCCGCCCTGGGCGAGTGCCTCTCGGAGCTCATCCTGGTTCTCGATTCGACGATCGCGTACGACTCGAAGAATTGCGGCGTGTCGCTGGGTTTTCATCACGAGCGGTAGACTTCCCTCCCCCCCACACACGTGAGCACGACGTCGGCCGGTGAGCTGGCAACGACCCGCTCGGCTGGCGTGCCTGTGGTCGCCGTCAGGCGGATGACCGTACAGTCTGCCCACTTTCCGGGCCGGAGACTTCCGGTTTCGGCGTCGAGCCCAAGAGCGCGAGCGCCGCCGAGCGTACAAAGCTCCAGCTGATCATCAGCGCTGAGCGAGGCCAGCTGCCCGGCGGCACGCGCTTCAGCCAGGAGGTCGAGGCGTTCAACACTCGCGACCGAGTCGGTGCCCAATCCCACCCGGATCCCCGCCTGCAGCATCAATTGCACCGGTGCGTTGCCGTGGCCGTGTGAACGATTCGAAAGCGGACAATGGGCCACCGCCGTACCGGATTCCCATAGGCGCTGCACGTCGCGTGATCCAACATGTACCGCGTGGATGCACAGTGTCTGTTCCGTCAATACCCCGTGCTCCGCCAACCAGCTTACGGGCGTATGCCCCTGGGGCGATGGTAGAGCAATGCCTCGCTTGCGCCAGCCTTCGGCAAATGGCCCCGTACCCGAAAGCAGAAACTGCGTTTCCGCCGCCGACTCGGCAATGTGGACGGCGATGGGTAATCGCTCGGCCTTGGCCCACCCGGCAACGGCGCGGTATAAGGCCCCGCTCACCGTATACGGTGCATGTGGGGACACTCCGATTCGTACCCGACTTGTCGTGTGAGCGCCGAGCTCTCGCACTTTGTTCTGAAGCGCTGTAAGACTCTCAACGGCCTGAGCGGGATCAGGCCCAAACACTTCCTGGTATGCAATGCCCGACCCACCCGCCTCAGCCAAGGCAGTGATGACAGCCCCCGAGTCGCCGGTGTCGGCCACCGTGGTCACGCCCGTTGCATAGCAGTCCCGGATGCCCTGATGCGCGGCGGCCAGGTACTCGGTGGGTGTCCGGGTCAGTTTGAGCTGA
This sequence comes from Gemmatimonadales bacterium, assembly GCA_036258655.1. Classification (GTDB taxonomy): domain Bacteria; phylum Gemmatimonadota; class Gemmatimonadetes; order Gemmatimonadales; family GWC2-71-9; genus CAVVWJ01. Next base: position 6,542 of record DATADG010000257.1, read on the forward strand.
TGGAGTTGGTGAATCCAGAGGGGGAATTCGCGCACCGGTAGCCGGCCTTCAAACCCGGTGAGCTCGAGGTGTGTGTGAGTGTTGACGAAGCCAGGCAGGAGTGCGGCATCTTCGAATGACAGCGCCGGAACGTTCTCGGGATGGGGCACTGCATCGGTTGGACCTACGGACTCTATCCGGCCATCGGCGCCCACCAGGACAGCGCCATGTTCGATCGGGCATCCCTCGATCGGGAACACCCAGCGTGCGGCCAGCCGCCGCGCACGCACTTCAGCGCGGCTGGTTCGGTGCTGGTCCTGCGCCTCCCATCACGCCGGCGGTGCCGCCACTGCTGGTGGATCCTCCGCCGGCAGGTGGCTGAGGCGGAGCTCCACCTTCGGGTGGGGCCGGCAGGCCGCCGCTTCCAGCTTGAGTCGGATCCGGACCGCTTCCACCCATCACTCCACCCATTGATCCGAAGGGGGAATGCACCGGACAAAAGGCCGACGGCTCCGTGCCGGGGATGAATGACTCGATATAGTGCACGTCCTTGGGACAGAAGGGTGTCGCCTTGTACCCGGTAGACTTGTCTACATCGAGAGCCGCAAGCCCCGCCGGCCGTGACCACGAAGGAGGAGCTCCACGGCGTTCGTACACTTCGCGCATCATCGCAGTCCAGGCCGGCGCGGCGAGGACTCCACCCTGAGCGTTGGACTTGATCTTCTGCGGCTGGTCAAAGCCGATCCAGACCCCCGTCACCAGCTCCGGTGTGAATCCGATATACCAGACATCAAAACCGTCATTGGTCGTTCCGGTCTTGCCACCAGCAGGAAAGTTGATTCGGGTGCCCACCGAACCGACGGCGGTGCCGCGGCGAACAACGTCGCGGAGCACATCAGTCATGAGCCACGCATGCAGCGTGTCCATGACAGCCGCCGTGCGCACCGCCGGCTGCCACACGATCTTGCCCGCGCGATCCTCGATGCGCAGAATGGCGTTGGGGATGCTTCTGGTTCCCAGGTTTGCAAACGTGGTGTAGGCCGCGATCATCTCGAGTGGAATCACATCCGCCGATCCGATGTGAATCGACGGAAAGGCCGGCACCCGAGTGGTGAGACCGAACTTTGCCGCCTGACTGATGACGGCGGCCTCACCAAGCTCCATACCCAGCTTGATGGCTATGATGTTCCGCGACAGGTACAAGGCCCGCCGCAGCGTCATGGGGCCATCGAACTCGAGATCGTAGTTCTGCGGCGCCCAGGGTGGCTCCGATGGATCCAGCTCGACGCTGAGCGGGTCATCCACCATGACGTGCGACAGCGGATATCCCGCCTCAACCGCAGCCGAAAAGACGATCGGCTTGAAGGTCGAGCCAGGCTGCCGCAGGGCCTGGGTAGCGCGGTTGAACTTACTGTCCTCGAAGTCGCGCCCACCGACCATTGCGCGGATGTGGCCGGTCTTGGCTTCCAGGGTGACCACCAATCCCTGGAGATAAGGAGTGGTGGTCCGGCTGTCGTCGTCGCCGTTCTCCCCCTTGGACTCCAGATACTGGCGGTAGGTCATGTGGGAGAACTTCCCGTCGGCTCCGCTCTCGATAGCTTCGAGCCGGGCCTCCAGCGCGCGCTCGGCGGCTTGCTGGATGTCGAGATCCAGCGTGGTGTAGATCCGGTAGCCCGAAGTGTACAGCTCCCGGCCGAAACGAGCCTCGAGCTGCTGGCGGACGTACTCGACGAAGTATTCGGCCACGCCGCTGTAGTCCGAGTGGGATGACAACAGCAGGGGATACGCCTTCCACCGCTCCGCCTCTTCCGTGTTCAGCAGCCGGTTGTCACGCAGCAGATTCACCACCGTATTGCGGCGCTGAATGTTGAGATTGGGATTTCTGCGGGGGTTGTAGCGCGACGGTGCCTTCGGGATGGCAGCCAGGGTGGCCG
>DATADG010000258.1:0-3030 GCA_036258655.1 Gemmatimonadales bacterium
AGGTCAGCACCGCTCGGAGTATGCCTGGTTCAGCATCAGCGATTCGATGCCCGGGCTCTCGATCAGTGCGGAGCGTGCGGCACGGCGGATCGTCGAGGCGTGCCGCCGCGGCGATGCAGAGGTACTGTTCCCATTCACAACCCGCATTGCGGCAGTGGCCAACGCGGTGGCACCCAACGCCACCATGACTTTGCTGGGACTGGTTGACCGGCTGCTGCCTGGTGCCGGCGAGCGCCCCCACGGGCGACGAAAAGGCGTCGAGAGTCAGTCCTGGCTTTCACCCTCCTGGTTGACCCGGCTCGGCGATCGCGCTGCGCGGCGATACAACCAGATGACGCCGGCACGCGGAACACCATGATGCTCTTAAAACGATTGTCGCAAAGGAACTGATCGCATGGCATCGACATATAACGGCGTTCTCTCTGATGAGCGTTGGGAAAACCTGCGCAAACCCACGGTGGACGACTCGATCAACGTCGGAAAAACCGAGCGACTTATCTCCGGAGTCGCCGCGGCCGCTGTAGCCGCGATTGGTATTCGCAAGCGGCGCCTCAGGCCGCTGCTCCTTCCAATTGCCGGGTCTCTCTTCTCCCGGGCAGTCACCGGCCGTTGTGCCGTCAATCGCGCCATCGGACGGAACTCAGCAAAGGGCACCCGGGTCAGTCCGGTAGCCAGCGTTCGCCGCGGCGAGGGAATCAAGGTGGAAAAGCGAGTGGTGGTAAACCGGCCGGTGGACGAGGTCTACCGCTTCTGGCGGAACTTTGAGAACCTGCCTCGCTTCATGGATCATCTCGAGTCAGTCGCGGTCCTCGACGAGACACGATCACACTGGATAGCCAAGGCTCCAGCTGGAACCCGGGTCGAGTGGGATGCGGCCATCCATAACGAAGTCGAGAATGAGCTGATCGCCTGGCGTTCGCTCGAAGGCGCGGACGTCAACCACGCCGGCTCGGTGCACTTCACGCCTGCAGGACCGGATGAAACTGAAGTGCGGGTGGTCTTGAGCTACGAACCGCCAGCGGGGAAAGTCGGCGCGGCAGTGGCCAAGCTGCTCGGCGAAGAGCCGTCCCAGCAGATTGAGGATGATCTCCGCCGCTTCAAGCAGGTCATGGAAGCCACTGAGGTACAGACCAACTCACGACATTCCGCCGCTCGGATATAAATCCCGCATGCCTACTGAAACTCCCCGCCTCACCTACGACTGCATCATCGTAGGGGCGGGGCCCGCCGGCCTGAGCGCAGCCTTGATGCTCGGCCGATGCCGCCGAAACGTGCTGGTCTGCGACATGAGCGAGCCCCGAAACGCGCGCTCGAAGGGCATTCACGCCTTTCTCACGCGTGACGGCATCTCTCCCGGAGAACTGGTCGACCTCGCCAGGCGAGAGATCCAGCGCTACCCGACAGTCGAATTCCGGCAGGTCGAGATTCTGGACGCAACCCGCTCGCCTGATGGGTTTCGGGTGGTAGGCACAGACGGCCGCCAGCTCTCCTGCCGAAAACTGCTCCTGGCGACTGGTGTTGTCGACGAGCTCCCTGACATCGAGGGGCTGCTCTCGCTGTACGGCACCAGCATTCATCATTGTCCCTACTGCGATGGCTGGGAGTGGCGTGATCACCCGGTGGCGATCTGGGGCCGGGGAGAGCAGGGGCTGACCCTTGCGCTTGGACTTACCGTGTGGACCAATGACCTGGTCCTGTGTACCGATGGACCGAGCGGGCTTTCGCCGGAGGATCTCGAACAGCTAGGCCGGGAAGGTATAGAGGTTCAGGAAGAGCGGATCGCGCGACTGGAAGGAAACGATGGAAAGCTGGAACGCATAGTCTTTCAGAATGGAGAGTCGCTGCCGCGGCAGGCGCTGTTCCTCGGTGTCAATCAGCATCAGCGAAGCGAATTAGCTCGAAAGCTCGGGTGCCGTTTCACGAGCAAGGGGGCAGTTGACACCGGAACATGTGAAGCTACCGATGTACCTGGTCTCTACGTGGCAGGCGACGCGTCAAAGGAGGCCCAGTTCGTTATCGTCGCCGCCGCTGAGGGCGCGGAAGCCGGTATGGCGATCAACAAGGCGCTTTTGAAGGACGACCTGGCTCAAAAGAGGAACTCCACCCCGAGCCGGACCACGCGGGGTGGGCCATACGCGAAGAGTGGGTGAGTGTAATCCTGCGCCGCTGCCAGGTAGAGCGGGAAAAGCTCGTCCCTTCCCTCGACGTATCCATTCCCATCCAGATCTGCCGAGGCACGGTATCGCGGCGACTCGTAGGGTATCTCCTCAGGGTGAGCCTCGTACGCTGCTTCCGCCATCGCATTCAAGGTCTCAATGTCAGGAGCCGGCGAACCGGTATCGCGCCGGACTGCAATGATGTTTCGACGATTGAAAACATTCCGCATATCCAGGTAAACGCCGCCCCGGAGACTCCCGAGCTGCAGAGGCCGGCGGACCAGCAGATCCAGGGTGTAGTTGGTCGGAAGCCGGGCGGAGTTCGGCAGTCCGATGAGCGAGTCCCCCGAGGCATCCGTTCGCGAGTAGGGAAGTCCACTGACCAGCCGTCCGATAACAGCTCCCTCGAAGCCTCCCAAGGGGTGGATCCCGAATACCTGCGGACCGGCGCTGTCAGCTATACGGCTCCGGAGAATTGCAGTAAAGGTGTGGCGGCGATCGTAGTCGAGCGGAAACTCGGCCCGGGCTGGGCGGATGGTGTCACCGGTGATCGGATCGATTGAAATGAGCCGGTTCAACAAGAATGCATCGGTGGCCGTTGCGGTTGCGCTCTGGAGGGTGTAGGTAAAGCGGGCCCCGAACCCGTTTCGTACGTCGCGCTCCAAGAGCAGCTCAACACCCTTGACGCTTCCTGCGTCGGCGTTGCCGAAAATAGTGGAATCGGGATTCAGTCCCAGTGGAACCGAAGCCACGAGCCCATCGAGGCGCTTGACATACACACCAAGCCGGAGTGAGGTGATGGGCGTGGGACGAACACGAAGGCTGAACTCGTATTGAACGGCGTCTTCGAAGCCGATGTTCGGGTTACCCCGCC
>DATADG010000259.1:0-3926 GCA_036258655.1 Gemmatimonadales bacterium
CTCCAGGCGCCGCGCTCCTGGTCCACACCTCCTACCGTGCAGTGCGGCCGGTTGCCGGCGGGCCGGCCAGTCTCATTCAGGCGCTGCTCGATGCGGTCGGTCCGGATGGCACTGTGGTGATGCCCTCCTGGGGCGATGACGAGGACACTCCCTTCGATCCCGTCCGCACACCAGTCGCCGCCGACCTCGGCGTTACCGCCGATCTGTTCTGGCGACTTCCCGGCGCCCGCCGCAGTAAGCATCCGTTCGCCTTTGCAGCCATCGGCCCGCGCGCAGAAGAGATCACCGCCGACCCACTGCCGCTCCCGCCACACCGGCACGAGAGCCCGACCGGACGGGTGTACGATCTCGACGGCCAGATCGTTCTCCTCGGCGTGAACCACGACGCTAACACCACGATCCATCTCGCCGAATTGCTGGCCGGCGTACCGTACGGCGTACCGAAGCACTGCACCGTTCTGCGAGACGGACGCGCGGTGCGGGTGGACTATCGGGAGAACGACCACTGCTGCGATCGCTTCAAGTTGGTGGATAACTGGATGCGCCAACGCGGTCTCCAGCGAGAAGGGCAGGTGGGAAATGCGCATGCCCGGCTGGTGAATTCGCGCGAGCTCGTCAGCGTGGTATGCGAGCGACTGGCGAAAGACCCGCTGATCTTCCTTCATCCGCCGGAGCACAACTGCGCCGAGTGCGACGCCGCGCGATTCTCGGTCAGCCAACCTGCCTGAATTCACGATCCACAGTTCTGACATCGGGATATCTTTTGGGACAAGTGCACCGCGCGGCTCGGACGGAGCCGCTCCCTTTGGAGTCCCGATGTCGCCACTCGATGTTCTCAGCAGGATCCGATCTCTGCACTGGATCGCCGCATCAGCGGTCATTCTGGTGGTAGACTTTACCACCGGTCCCTTCATTCAGTTTCCCATTCTCTTCGTGATCCCGGTAGCCCTGGCTACCGTGACGCATGGTAGACTCGGCGGCATGGTCGTGGGGGCGGTACTCCCGCTGATTCGCATGTCGTTCTTCCTTCACTGGGAGCTCCCCGCCTCGCTGACCCTGGAGCTGCTGGACACGGCAGTCGACGTCGCCATCCTTGCTGGCTTTGCCCTCCTGATCGAACAGATCATCCGACAGCAGCGGGAGATCCGGGTGCTTCAGGGAATGCTCCCCATCTGCGGCTTCTGCAAGCGGATCCGGGACGAGTCCGGCGGGTGGCAACAGATGGAGTCGTACATCACCCGGCACTCCGGCGCGCAGTTCAGCCACACCTTCTGCCCGGAGTGCGGCAGGAAGCATTACCCCGGTTTGACTGAGTAACAGGGGTGAGTCGTAGCGAGCGCGCGCTTCTCACCGATCTGTATCAGCTCACCATGGTGCAGGCCTACTGGCGTGAGGGATTGCACGACGAGGCGGTGTTCAGCCTCTTCGTGAGGCGGCTCCCGCCGAGCCGGAACTTTCTCCTCGCCTGCGGCCTGGACGATGCGCTGCAGTATCTGGAGACGCTCCGTTTCACTGGGGAGGAGCTGGACTTTCTCGGGACACGACCGGAATTCCAGGAATCGTTTATCCGCTGGCTCGCCGACTTCCGATTTCAGGGCGATGTGCGCGCGATGCCCGAGGGCACACCGGTATTCGCCGGCGAGCCGATCCTGGAGATCGCCGCGCCGTTGCCCCAGGCGCAGCTGGTGGAGTCGCTGCTCCTCAATCAGGTTCACCTGCAAACGACGCTCGCCTCCAAGGCCGCGCGCGTAGTGCTTGCGGCTCGGGGGCAAAGGGTGGTGGACTTCGGGATGCGCCGGATGCACGGGACCGACGCCGCGCTCAAGGGCGCCAGAGCCTTCTCCGTGGCGGGAGTCGCCGCGACCAGCAACGTCCTCGCCGGACAGGTATACGGCATCCCGCTCGCGGGTACGATGGCGCACAGCTACATCCAGGTGCATGGCTCGGAGCTGGACGCCTTTCGCGCGTTCAGCGCTCTCTATCCGGAGACGGTGCTGCTGGTCGACACCTACGACACGCTCGAGGGGGTCCGCCGAGTGATCCGCCTCGCCGAAGAGATGGGCGATATGTTCCGGGTACGGGCAGTGCGGCTCGACTCGGGCGATCTCGCAGCGCTCGCAGTGGAGGCGCGCGCGCTGCTGGATCAGGCCGGGCTCGGGCGGGTGCAGATCTTCGCCAGCGGCGGCCTTGACGACCGGGAGGTCGCACGGCTGGTGGAGCAGGGCGCACCGATCGACGCGTTCGGGGTCGGGACGGCGATGGGCGTGTCGGCCGACGCGCCGACGCTCGACATGGTGTACAAGCTCACCGAATACGCTGGACGGGGGCGGCTCAAGCTTTCCGCGGGAAAGTCGGTATTGCCCGGCCGGAAGCAGATCTTCCGCGAGCAGGCGGGCGGCACTGCGGTGCGCGATCTCGTAGCGCTGGCGGGCGAGGAGCAGCCCGGGCGCCCGCTGCTCGAGCCGGTGATGCAGGCCGGCCGCCGACTACCGGCCGGGGAGATAACGCTGGACACGATCCGCCGCTATGCCGCGGAACAGCTGGCGATGCTGCCACCGGAGGTGCGTGCCCTGACACAGGCCGACCCGCCCTACCCGGTCGAGGTAAGTCGCGAACTGGAAGAGATGGAGCGAAAGCTGAAGCTCGAGATTGAATCGGGACGACAACGCGTGACCCGCGACCCATGACTCACGACACTTCAGGCTACAACCGCGACCGATCGGCACTGATCCTCGTCGATCTCCAGCCCGACTTCATGCCCGGCGGCGCGCTTCCGGTCGCAGAGGGCGACGTCGTACTGGAGCCGATCAGAAGGCTGCTCGAGCGGGATCCGTTCGCGCTCTATGTCGCAACGCAGGACTGGCACCCCACGGGGCACGTCTCCTTTGCCAGCAGTCACCCGGGGCGGCGGCCGTTCGATGTCATCCGGGTGCACGGGCACGAGCAGACGCTCTGGCCCGACCACTGTGTGCAGGGCACCCCCGGCGCTCGGCTCCATCCGGATCTTTCCTGGGAGCAGGTGTCCGCGATTATAAGGAAAGGCGCCGAGGCGGACACCGACTCCTACAGCGGGTTCCGCAACAACTGGAACGCTGCCGGCGCGCGACCGCCCACCGGCCTCACCGGATATCTGATGGAGCGCGGCATCGATTCGGTGTTTCTCTGTGGCCTCGCGCGGGATTACTGCGTCAAGTGGAGCGCGGAGGATGCGGCCGCGGCCGGATTCACCACTGCCGTCCTGTGGGACCTGACGCGCCCGGTGGATCCGTCGTCGGACGACCGGGTGCGGGCGGACCTCCGGGCCGCGAAGGTGGAGGTGATCGAATCGGAGCGAGTCCTCCTATAAGGAATGGTGCAGCTTCGTCTCATGCAGCAGAGGAGCATTGAGCCTTGGACGACAGGATTATTCCACTCCTCGAAGAGATCCGCGATCTCCAGCGTCAACACGTGGAGCGATATGGCGAGGCCCTGCGCAACCAGCAGGAATCCATTCGCCTTCAGCAGGCCGGTTTGCGGCGGGTCAGAGTCATTCTGGGCTTTGCAATGATCGCCCTCGTGCTCGCCGTGGGAATGCTCGTAATAGTGTTCTTGCGAGTGATGACCCGGTTGCAGTAGGAAAGTTGGAGCATGCCTTTGAACGGTAACGGAGGGGTCATGCATGGTGCTTGACCTTCTGGCCGCTTTATAAAGCGTGGCGGTCACGGTTCGCAGCGAGGATAGCTTGTAGCAGATGGCCAAAAGCAAATCGAAGTCCGACTCTCCCGTGACCCCAGAGCAGTTCCTGGCGAGCTATCCGCCCGAGATCAGCGCGCTGGCTGAGCGGTTACGAAACCTGGTCCTCGAGACAGTGCCGACGGCGAGCGAGCAAGTCTATCAGGGCTGGAAGGCGCTCGGCTACCGTGATCCCCAGAGCGGATACTTCTGCG
>DATADG010000260.1:0-7523 GCA_036258655.1 Gemmatimonadales bacterium
CAGATGGTTATCGAGCAAAAGAAAGCGGGCTACGACTTCTTGAAAATCCATCCGGGCATCGAACGGAAGGTTTTCGACACTCTGGCCGCGACGGCCCGCCGGGTTGGAATTCGGATGGCGGGACACGTCCCGGCAGAGGTCGGGTTGCGGCGGGCCCTGGAGGTTCCCTACGCCAGCATCGATCATCTCGATGGCTATATCGAAGCCATGGTGCCAGGCAGCGCAAAGGCCCCCGAATCCCAGATGTTCGGGTTCAACCTCGGCGAGCACCTGGACCAGTCGGTACTTCCGAAGCTGGTCAGGGCGACACGTGAGGCCGGCGTCTGGAACGTGCCGACTCAAACGCTGCTGGAGAATCTGGCCCCGTCAGCGAGCCTTCAAGCGCTCGCGCGACGACCCGAGATGCAGTATGTGTCGCCGGCAACCCTCGCAAGCTGGGCCGAGGCAAAGCAGTCGATCATGAAACAAACCGGAGCATCGCCTGAGTCGGTCCGCCGCACGATGGCCACCCGCCGGCGCTTGATCAAGGCGCTGCATGACGGTGGCGCTGGCCTGCTGCTGGGATCGGACGCACCGCAGATCTACAATGTGCCCGGCTTCTCCATTCATCGGGAGCTCGAGTCCATGGTGGCGGCAGGACTCACGCCATACCAGGCCCTCGCAACCGGCACTCGCAACGTGGCCGTCTTCTTCGGGACCTTGCCTCAGTCCGGCACCATCGAGGTCGGAAAAAAGGCCGATCTCATTCTCCTCACTGCAAACCCTCTGGAAAACATCCAGAACACAACCCAGCGCGCCGGGGTCATGCTGCGGGGGCGCTGGTTGGCTCAGGCCGAGCTGGAGCGGCGGCTCGCAGCGATCGCCCGGTCCACCCGCAACTGATCAGGCAGCGGCCAACGCCCGCACCAGCTCCGCATTGGTGCGATTCCGACGCAAGTCGGTGAGCAAATCGGTCATGGCATCGATGGGGGTCATTGCAGCAACGCGCTGACGGAGGACTCGCGTGGCGGCGAGTGCCTCCTCGCTCAGCAGCAGCTCTTCGCGGCGAGTGGCGCTGGCCACCAGATCGATAGCAGGGAAGATTCGCCTCTCCGCCAGCTCCCGGCTCAGCACCAGCTCGCTGTTGCCGGTTCCCTTGAACTCCTCGAAGATCACTTGGTCCATTCGGCTACCGGTATCGACCAGCGCCGTGGCGATAATCGTCAGGGAGCCGCCGCCCCGACTGGGATCTACCCGGCGGGCGCTGCCGAGGAACCGTTTGGGCTTCTCCAGCGACTGGGCGTCAAGTCCACCGGAGAGGGTTCTTCCCGTCCCCTTCTCGACCGTGTTATAGGCGCGGGCCAGCCGGGTGAGTGAGTCGACGATAAGCACCACGTCAGCACCCAGCTCGACGCGCCGTCTCGCCCGCTCGAGGGTCAGCTCGGCGACCGAGACGTGTTGCTGGGCGGGGTTGTCGAAGCTGGACGCGATGACCTCTCCAACACCCGCAGCCTCCATTTCGAACACCTCTTCAGGGCGCTCGTCCACCAGCAAAATGAAGAGATCCGCCGCGGGATAGTTGAGGCTGATGCCCTGCGCGATGGTCTGAAGGATCGTCGTCTTGCCGGCTTTGGCCGGCGCCACAATCAGCGCGCGCTGCCCCTTACCCAGCGGACAGAGCAGATCGATGACCCGGTTGGTGTAATCAGGCTGATTGCCGCCGCCGTCACTCTCCAGCCGCAGCTGCTCGTTAGGGTGGACGGCGGGAAGCCGACTAAACTCCGGACGCTCGAGAAGTGTTTCCGGTGGCCGTCCCTGGACCGTCGTGATGCGGTCAAGCGAAGGACCTCTGCCTTTTCCGCCAGGCCGTACTGTCCCGGCAATCTCGTCACCCGTCCGTAACCGGTGCTGTCGGATGAGGCGCTCGCCCACGTGTACATCACCAGGGGAGGGGAGGTAGCTGGACTCGCGCCGGCGGAGAAACCCGATTCCTTTGCCGGTGATCTCGAGTACGCCGAGCATCATGCTGCCGCTGCCACCGCGGTCTTTATCCGATGCAGAATCGCGGTGAGTCCCTGCGTGCGGGTCATGCCGAGCGTCTCACTCAAGCCCAGACGATCGAGCAGATCGAGGGGCAACTCTGCCACTCGGTTGGGTGACTCTCCCTCGAGGGTCAGAGCCAACAAGGACACGAACCCACGTACCGTTGGAGACTCGCGCGGCACGTCTGCATGGATATGAACGCCGTCGTTCGCGACCTCGACCCAGAGGAACACCGGTGTCTGGCATTCATCCACCCGGTTATGCCCCAGCTCCCGTTCGGCCTGATAGCGTTCCGGCAACGGTGGGAGCTTTCTGGAGTAGTCGAGAAGGGTCTCCAGCCGGGTCTGTCGGTCGGCCGCCTTGAAACGGGGAATCAGTCTGTCCAGGCTCGGCATGCGTTTCTGCTCAGCAAGAGTCTCTGTTCAAGCTGTCGCTGGATAGCTCGTTTTGGCTATAGGTCACTGACGAGGAGACCCGCTCAACCCCATCATCTGGCAACGGTCCAGAATAGCAGCCTGCCTCCTCAGTGCGGTTCGCGGGAGCGCTGGTTGGAACCCGCTTGTGCAACACGGCGTTACACCCAAACAGAGTCTAACTCGCGGGCCGACCAAGTTAGCCGTATCATAATCTGGACGTCCCTACTCCTCAGCCTCACGAGCGCGGGTTCCGATGACTGCGACAACTGTCCCTCCCCAGGTCAGCCGTGAGGCGATTGCGCGCGAGCTCGATGAGGCAAGGCGGCGGACCTTCCAGCTGCTCGCTCCCCTCACCGACGAAGACCTGAGGACGCAGCATGATCCTCTCATGAGCCCGGTTCTCTGGGACCTCGGCCACATCGCGCATTTCGAAGAGCTCTGGCTGACGCGAAACCTGGACGGACCCATTGAGTTCGTCGAAATGCCGGGCCTCTACAATCCCTTCGAGCACCCGCGACAGGAGCGGGGTGCGTTGAGCCTTCCCAGTCTGGCGACCTGTCGTGAGGTCATGCAGGACATCCGGCAGCGGGTCCTCGAGCGGCTGGCCGCCGCCGACCTCGACACGTCCATGCCGCTGCTCCGCGACGGCTATGTGTATCGCATGGTGCTGCAGCACGAGTATCAGCATAACGAGACGATCCTTCAAACACTCCAGCTCAAGAAGGGTCGGCCTTACACGCCCGTGGAAAGGTACGCTATTTCGCCCGCGACTCCGGACGATGCTCCACCCGCGGCTGCCATGGTGAAGTTCCCTGGTGGAGCCGTTGAGATCGGCACCGATGACCGGTCTGCAGCGTACGATAACGAGCGCAGCCGGCACAGGGTTCGTCTGGCACCATTCTGGATCGATGTCGCTCCAGTTACCAACGGGGCGTATCAGCGGTTTCTGGAGGCGGACGGGTACACCACCCGCGAGTACTGGTCCGATGCCGGGTGGAAGTGGCTCCAGGAATCAGGAGTTCGCGCACCGAAGTACTGGAGCCGGCCGGGTGATGAGTGGATCACCCGGAGCATGGATCGAACTGCACCGGTGAGCCCATCTCATCCGGTATGTCACGTGTGCTATTACGAGGCGGAGGCATTTGCCCGCTTTGTCGGTAAACGATTGCCAACCGAGCAGGAGTGGGAGGCGGCGGCTTCGTGGGATCCCGAGAGCGGCACGAAGAGGACCTTCCCCTGGGGCGACGAGCCTGCTTCTCCTGAGCTTGCCAACGTGGACCAACTCGGCTTCGGAACAGCGCCGGTCGGTGCCTACAGGATGAACTACTCACCGATCGGATGCTACGGCATGATCGGGGACGTGTGGGAATGGACCAGCAGTGATTTTCTTCCCTATCCCGAATTCGAGAGTTTTCCGTACCGCGAGTATTCCGAAGTCTTCTTCGGGAGCGAGTACAAGGTGCTGCGGGGAGGCTCGTGGGCCACTCGGCCGGGAGCCATCCGCAACACGTTTCGGAACTGGGACTACCCTATCCGCCGCCAGATTTTCAGCGGCTTCCGGTGCGCCCGAGATGCCTGAGAGCCCCCCGATTGCCTGGTCGGCCGCAGCAGTGGCGGCCATCCGCCAGCCTCACCCGAGAATGCTGGCCGAGGTTGCCGCAGGCCTGTCTGCGCCGCAAAAGGAGCTTCCGCCCAAGTACTTCTACGACCAGCGCGGCTCCGAGTTGTTCGAAGAAATCACCCGGCTACCGGAGTATTACCCCACTCGAACCGAGCGCGCGTTACTGCAATCCTGGATGCCGCAGCTGGTTAGGGAGCTCGGGGTTCGTTCGCTGGTGGAGCTCGGTGCAGGAAGCGCTGAGAAGAGCCGGATTATTCTGAGCGCTATTCGCGCCGCCGGAGCCGCGGGGTTCTACGTCCCGATCGATGTCAGCGCCAGCTTCCTCGCTCAAACCGCCACCCGACTTCGTCGAGAGTACCCGGGCCTGGCAGTCGAGCCGGTGGTTGCGGACATCACCGAGGAGTTCAGTCCTCCCCACCAACTGCCTGCGCCGGTCCTGTATGCATTCCTGGGCGGCACCATCGGGAACTTCTACCCGCCTGCGGCGATCCGGCTGCTGGGCCGCGTACGTGCAGCGATGAGGCCGACCGACCGTTTTCTGATGGGAGTGGACCTCCGGAAGGAGGTCGGCCGAATCGAAGCAGCATACAACGACTCCAGGGGCGTCACGGCTGAGTTCAATCGGAATATGCTGCTGGTGCTGAACCAGGAGCTGGGCTCCGAGTTCGATCCAGCCACATTTACCCATCATGCATTCTACGAGCCGGTGAACCACCGGATCGAGATGCATCTGGTCTCTATTCTGACTCAGGACGTCAGAGTGCCGGGTATTGGACTCGTCCACTTTGATGAGGGTGAGTCCATCAGAACGGAGATCAGCAGCAAGCACGATCGGGCCAGCGTGGCTGAGCTGTTCTCCGCGGCAGGGCTCAGGATCGAAAGCTGGCGCCCGGATCCCGAGGTCTTGTTCGCGCTGGTGATCGGGAGCAGGATCTGATGACTCCACTGTCTCGGCAAATACTCCGGAACGACCTCCTGACCCGGTGCTTCGCACGCGCCGATCAGAACCTCGGCGCTTATCGGCGGGTCGGGGTGGAAGTCGAGCTTATTCCGCTGGACTGTCTCACGGGACGGCGATGCCCGCTGGAGAACGAAGAAAGCGTTTCAACGCTTGGCTTTCTCCGGCGCTATGGCTCCCGGCAGCGCTGGCGTGAGAGCTCGACTGCCAAGGGCACTCCCTGCTTCCAACTACCTGCCGGCGGCGCCATCACCTTCGAGCCGGGCGGGCAACTCGAGTACAGCTCCCCGCCATTTCACTCGGCGGCCCACCTGCTGCACAACCTTCGAGCCGTTGTGCTTCCGCTGTGCTCGGCCGCGTCAAGTGAAGGAATTCACCTGCTGGCCTCGGGCATCGATCCTGTGAACTCGATCGAAGGCGCTCCGCTCCTCCTTCGAGCCAAGCGATACGATCGGATGGCCCAGTACCTCGCCAGGCGGGGACCTGCCGGTGCGCAGATGATGCGTCAGACCGCATCGCTTCAGGTGAATGTGGACTTCCCACCGAACGGCTGGCGCGGCTGGCGCGTGCTCAATGCGGCCAGCCCGTACATCACCGCCATGTTCGCCAATTCTCCCATTTACCGGGGCCGGCCCACGGATTACCAGAGTGTGCGTGCGGCAGTATGGCGTGAAGTTGATCCGGCGCGCACCGGACTACCATATGACGAGCGGCAACCGGTGGAGGCGTATCTGGAATTTGCGCTCGCGGCACCCGCTATCCTGTTCCCGACTATCGCAGACAACTATGCCTCTTTCAGCCAGTGGATGAGTCATGCAAGCCCCTCAGCCGAGGAGTGGCACGACCATCTCACGACGCTGTTTCCCGAGGTCCGCCCCCGCGGGCATCTGGAGCTCCGGTCGATAGACTCCCTGCCGCCGGAGTGGTTCGCGGCCCCGATCGCGTTGATCACCGGGATCATCTTCGATGCCGGTGCTCTCCGCGCTGCCGATGACCTGCTTGGGGCACCGGATTCATCGATGCTTGACCGCGCGGCGCAATGCGGACTGCACGATCCATTAATTGCACGTACTGCGAGGGACCTGTTCGAAATAGGCCTGCGCGGTTGCCGTACTCTGGGCTCACACTATTTCGATCCCGCGGACCTGGATCAGGCTTCCACCTTCTTTGATCGCTTCACTCGGCGCGGGCGTTCTCCCGCAGATGACGTGCTGGAGAGCGCCATCGCAGCCTAGGAGAAACACATGAGATCTTCCCCCACAGGCACGTCCGACAATGAGGCCCTGAGCACCGGCCGCACCGTAGTCGGACTCTTCAGCCAGCCGGCTCACGCCGAGAGGGCTATTCGCGAGCTGAAAGAATCCGGGTTCACCGCTGATCAGATTGGTGTCGCCACCCATGATCGTCTGGAGCGTCCAGACCCTCCAACGCTGTCAGACGATGAATCAGGAGCAGCGACCGTCGGTGCGCTCACCGGTGGCGTCATCGGCAGTCTGGTAGGGCTGTTGGGCTCGCTCCTGATCCCGGGCGTCGGTCCGATCTTGGTCGGCGGTGTTCTTGCTTCGCTGCTGGGTGCGGGCGTCGGCGCCGCCGCGGGTGGGGTGATCGGCGCTTTGGTCGATGTCGGGATCCCTGAAACCGATGCGGAGCATTTCGATGCTGGTCTTCGGGCGGGTGGCACACTGGTCACAGTGAATGCGGGTGGCCGCACGGATCAGGCTCTGGCGATCCTGAGGCGTCACGAAGCAGATCTGGGTCCGTCGAGCGGAGAGCGCCGGAGCACAGCCGACGCCGGCTATCAGGGTCCGGAGCGCCGCCTGGCAGGGATTTAAGATCAGCAGAGAGCTTCGTCCCGTTGTTTCTACTTCCTGGCTCGCAGACCGGCTCGGGTCAGCCGGTCTGCGGGTGATCGACGGCTCCTGGTACCTGCCCCAGAGCGGGCGCAACGCCGCGAAGGAATACCTCGCCGGGCACATTCCAGGCGCCATCTTCTTCGACCTCGACGCAAGCAGCGACCCGGATTCTCCCCTGCCTCACATGCTCCCTCCGGCCGAAGCGTTCGCCCGGCGGATGGGCGCGCTCGGACTGAGCGATTCCGATGAGCTGGTGATCTATGACGGTTCGGGCGCCAATCTCAGCGCCGCCCGGGTCTGGTGGATGTTTCGAGTGTTCGGGCATGAGCGCGCCGCGGTCCTGGACGGCGGCCTCGGCAAGTGGCGCGCCGAAAACCGCCCGCTCGAGCGCGGCACCATTATGCTGCCGCCGGGAATATTCAGTGCCCGTCTGAACCGCAGCAGGGTCCGCGACCTGGAGTCTCTCCGGGCAAACCTGGAACACCCCCGCGAACAAGTCGTAGACGTCAGATCGGCCGAGCGCTTTGCCGGCACCGCGCCGGAGCCTCGCCCCGGGCTTCGGCAGGGACACATCCCGGGCAGCAGAAATCTTCCCTTTACCGAGCTGGTCGCACCGGACGGCACGATCCTTCCTGAGAGGGAGCTGCGAGCCC
>DATADG010000261.1:0-23073 GCA_036258655.1 Gemmatimonadales bacterium
AGCCCCCGCGGCCATGGAAGAAGGAGATCGGAATCCCAGCCTCCCTGCCCACGCGGGTCAGCTTGATCTGCGCCTTACTGAGCTCCCAGTTGGAGGTGAGAAACCCACCGTCCTTGTTCGAATCGGAATAACCGATCATCACCTCCTGCACTCCGCCCTGCGCCCGCACACTGCGACGGACGAGCGGCACGTTCAGCAGTTCGCGCATGATGACCGGCGCGCGTTGCAGATCGTCGATCGTCTCGAACAGGGGAACGATCGGGAGAGTGCAGCTCTCCACTCCGGCGCTGTCGGCAAAGAGCCCGGCGTTTTTGGCGAGCAGATAAGCACCGAGAACGTCGCTGACGCTCCGGGTCATGCTAAGCACGAAAGCCCCAAATGCTTCTCGGTCGATCTCCTCCCGAAGTTCCTTGACCAGCCGGAACATTCCCAGCGTTTCGTCCGAGTCCGGTGGAAGTTCAGGCGCGGCACAGCCACGAGCTAAGGGGCGAGCCAGTTCGCCGATCAGCCACTGCCTCCACTCCTCCGAGCTCGGGTCCGGCTCG
This sequence comes from Gemmatimonadales bacterium, assembly GCA_036258655.1. GTDB lineage: Bacteria > Gemmatimonadota > Gemmatimonadetes > Gemmatimonadales > GWC2-71-9 > CAVVWJ01. The sequence goes on from DATADG010000261.1 coordinate 546, forward strand.
GCCGAACTTCCGGGCAAGCTCCGCTTGCGCTGCCCAGTCTCGTCGCGCCTATCCCCCCGCCCGTCTGTCTGCCGATCCGCCCATTGTTTCAATTCCTGAAGTGCCGCGTTCAGCCGCGTCGTATTCTCCCGTACGTCGAGGCGAACGGTGCTGAACCGGAACGACTCAACCTCCCGCCGGACAGGACGAACCAGTCCCGATGCAATAGAGACACTGCCCGCCGCTTCCAGCGTCTCCTCGATCAACCGGAGGTCTGCAGCAAGGGCATCGGCAGAGCGATATCCCCGTCCTGTGCCGGACTGCGCGAACTGCGCCGCAGCGATCATGTCCTCGACCCTCCGCAGCATGCAGACGAGATACTGCCTGAACACCTCGCCCGGGTTCCGCGCTGCAATCTCCTCACCCTCACCGCTCGCGGCGAGTTCGCGCTGGAGCGCAGTGCGGAATCGGTCGGTTACCGGCATGGCGCGCTCAGTGATGCTGAGGGTCCGGATCAGCTCTGAGAGGCGACGTTGATAGCGCCGCAGCGCGGTGAGCCGGTTCTCGAGCAGCGTGCTCCTGGTCACTTCGTTGGTGACAAAGGGATTGCCGTCGCGGTCCCCTCCAATCCAAGAACCGAATTGAAAGAACGGCACGACCTTGAAGCGCTCGCCGGGATAGCCGTGCGCCAGCGCCCGCTCCACCTTCTCCAGCAGGTCGGGGACAGCATCGAACAGAGTCTCATTGAAGAAGTGCAGACCCCAGAGGACTTCCTGCGGAACCGTTGGTTTTGCCAGGCGTAGCTCGCCGGTGCCCCAGAGCAGCTCGATTTCGTTGCGCAAACCCGTGATGAGCGCCTGGCGCTCCCGCGGCGTCCACCGTGGCGACTCGAGATCCACAAGGCGGCGGTATATCCTGCGGTGCTTTTCCAGCACGGTAACCCGCTTTGCCTCGGTCGGATGCGCCGTGAGCACCGGCCTGACCCGCAGGACCTCGAGCAGCTCCCGAATCTCCTGAGCCCGTATATGGCTGGCCGCCGCACTGGTAATGACGTGGGCGAAGGTGCCGCGAACCTGGTCGTACCCACGCTCGGCTTCGGTCTGCCTGCGGCGTCGCATAGCCGCATTCTGTTCCGCAATACTGAGGAGTTGAAACCAGAGGCCCTGAATCTGGAGGGTCCGAGCAAGTAGCTCCGGGTTCACTTCTCCGGCGGCGCGTTCACCCCGGAGGACCGGCTCCACTTCGGGCTGCCGCTCGCGAACCAGCTGAAGCAGCAGGCCGGAGAGGAGCTCGACGACTTCGTTGGCGTACGCTGCGGCGCTAGCCGCCACCGGGTCAGTGGACTCGGGGAGTAAGACCGGAGCGAAGGGGTCCAGCAGCGTGTGGGTCACACGACACGATCGCGAAGCGGCGCGCCGCTGAAGAACAGGCGCAGGTTCTCGACGGCACGGCGGCCCATCGCCACCCTGGTTTCCCGGGTGGCGCTTCCGAGGTGCGGAAGCAGCACCACGTTTTCCATGGTGAGAAGCTGAGGGGTGATCTGCGGCTCACGCTCATATACGTCCAGACCCGCCCCTGCAATGGTACCGTCTGCCAGCGCCTCCACCAGCGCGGCTTCGTCCACTACATCGCCCCGCGCGGTATTGATGAGGAAGGCGCTGCGGCGCATCCGGGCCAGTCGCTCCCGATTCATGAGGTGGCGAGTCTCCGGAGTGGCCGGACAGTGGAGTGAGACAAAGTCTGACTCCTCCAGGACGTGTTCCAGCGACGGCCGCGGCTCGGCTCCCAGGGCAGCTGCATCGTCTGGCGGCGGGGGAAACGGGTCATGGAAGATCACCCGCATCCCAAAACCATGGTGGGCGCGCCGGGCAACCGCACGTGCGATCCTCCCCATCCCGACCAGGCCAAGTGTTTTCCCGCTTACCTGCGTGCCGAGCATGTGGGTTGGCCGCCACCCTGTCCAGGCCCCACAGCGGACGTGACGCTCCCCTTCCCCAGCCCGCCGGCTGATCATGAGCAACAGGGTCATTGCGAGATCGGCCGTCGCTTCGGTCAACACGTCGGGGGTGTTCGACACAGCCAGCCCGCGCTCTCTGGCCGCGTCGATATCAATGTGGTTATAGCCCACACCGAAGTTTGCGAGCAGTTTGGCACGCAGAGGCTCCGCGCTCAGCACCTCACGGGTGAGCCGGTCGGTGACCGTGCAGAGAAGGGCATCGGCGGTGCGCAGAGCGTCCTCCAGGCCTGCCGGCCCCAGCGGGCGGTCTTCGCGATTGAGCCGAGCTTCGAAGTCCCGCGTCAATTCCTCCTCGACTGTGCTGGGAAGCCGGCGGGTCACCACCACTGTGGGGCGGTCGTTCACTTAACGCCGACCTTGGTACGGGACGATCGCTTGGCGAGTGCGGCCGCTACTGTCGAGCCCAGCTCTGCCGGGCTCGGCGCCACAGTGAGGCCGGCGGAGCGCATGATCTCCGCCTTTTCAGCGGCGGTGTCGCCGAACGCGGAGATGATCGCCCCAGCGTGCCCCATCCGTCGCCCCTTGGGCGCGGTGAGCCCGGCGACATAGCCGATCACGGGCTTGGTCATGTTCTCCTTTACAAACAAAGCGGCTTCGGCCTCCTGCGGCCCGCCAATCTCTCCGATCATCATCACCGCCTCGGTCTCCGGATCCTCCTCGAACAGCTTCAGCATGTCGACGAAGGAGCTGCCGTTGATCGGGTCGCCTCCGATGCCCACGCTGGTGGTCTGCCCGATACCGAGCGCGTTCATCTGGGCCGCCGCCTCGTAGCCCAGTGTACCGGAGCGCGTTACCAGGCCGACGTTTCCTCGAGAGTAGATGTGGCCCGGCATGATGCCCAGCATGGCCCTCCCCGCGCTGATAATCCCTGCGCAGTTGGGGCCAATCAGAGTCGTGCGCCGCTCCTTTGGGAACCGGAACAGATACCGCTTGACCATCATCATGTCCTGCGCGGGAATGCCATCCGTGATGGTACAGACCAGCCGGATGCCCGCGTTGGCCGCTTCCATTATGGAATCGGCACAGAATGCCGCCGGTACGAACACGATGCTGGCGGTGGCTCCGGTAGCACGCACCGCTTCCTTCACAGTGTTGAAGACGGGCCGATCGAGGTGCCGGCTGCCGCCTTTGCCCGGTGTAACACCACCGACGATGTTGGTGCCGTACGCGATCATCTCCTTCGCGTGGAAGGTTGCCTTGTCGCCGGTGAATCCCTGCACGATGACCCGGGTGGTCTCGTCGATCAGAATGCTCATGATTGTCCATTACCTCCGGCCGGCTGGCGGGAGGCAGGCGTGCTCTTGCTTGCGGCGCCCGGGCGAACCGGTTGCTGGTTGGTACGGGAGGCGTTAAGCGCGTTGACCACACGCTCCGCCGCTTCTGACAGCGTTTCTGCCGTGATGATCGGCAGCCCACTCTCCCTAAGGATCCGTCGTCCTTCCTGCACATTCGTCCCGGCCAGCCGCACCACCAGCGGAATGCCGAGCTGGATCTCCTTGGCCGCCTGAACCACTCCCTGAGCGACCCAGTCGCACCGGTTGATGCCGGCGAAGATGTTGACCAGGATGGCGCCGATCTTTTCGTCCGAGAGAACCAGACGGAAGGCGGCCGCCACTCGATCCGGCGAGGCACCGCCACCAACATCGAGGAAGTTCGCGGGATGTCCCCCCGCGTGTTTGATCATGTCCATCGTGGCCATCGCCAGCCCTGCGCCATTGATGATGCAGCCGATGTCGCCCTCGAGCGCCACGTAGTTGAGTCCGAACTCCGCCGCTTGTGCTTCGCGAGGATCCTCTTCGGCGTAATCCCGCAACTCGCTGACGTTCGGGCGGCGGAACATGGCGTTGTCATCAAAGGTCATCTTGCAATCGAGGGCAAGCACCTGGCCATCTCGGGTTACCACCAGCGGATTGATCTCCACCATGGTGGCATCGAGATCACGAAAGGCGCGGTACGCACCAAGCAGCGTGGTAACGGCGCGGCTCACCTGAGCCGGCGCCAGCCCGAGCCCAAAGGCAATCTCCCGTGCCTGGAAAGCGCTCATGCCGATGGCGGGCTCCACCACCTCGCGCAGAATCGAATCCGGTGCCTTCTGAGCGATCTCCTCGATCTCCATCCCTCCCTGGGGATGCGCCACGATCATGATCCGCTCCGTCTTCCGGTCCAACACCAGCCCGAGGTAGAGCTCCCGCTCTATGGGAACGGCCGCTTCGACATACAGCCGGTGCACCACGCGGCCCTCGGGTCCCGTCTGATGGGTAACCAGGCGCTTGCCCAAAAGAGTCTTCGCCGCCTGGCGCACTTCATCCTCTGTGGAGCACAGCTTGATGCCGCCGGCCTTCCCCCGAGCGCCCGAGTGGATCTGTGCCTTAACCGCCCACCGAGCGCCTCCGATCTCCGTAGCGCGGTACACCGCCTGTTCGGGGCTGTACGCCACTCCTCCACGCGGAATGGCAACGCCAAAACCCGCAAGAAGCTCCTTGGCCTGGTATTCGTGGATGTCCATAATCGATCCGGATAGCTGATGTCAGTTGGTGCAGAAGTCGCGAGTCGCGCGTCGTTCTTCTTGCGAGGAGACCAGCTCTACTAAACCCCCACTCGCGATTCGCGCCTCGCGCCTCGCGACTTTCCAATCGCCTCATCCATCTCCACTACAACCCTTGCCATCCGCGCCGATGCGGCATCGATCATCCGGCCGTCGAGCTGTGCCGCGCCTCTGCCTTCGCGAGCCGCTTCTTCCAGCGCATCCAGAATTCGGCGAGCCCGCTCGACCTCGTGCGGCGGGGGCGTGAACACCTCATTTGCCAAAGTGATCTGGGACGGATGGATGGCCCACTTCCCCTCGATGCCGAGGGCGGCGGCGCGGCGAGCGGCGGCAGTATAGCCATCGGGGTCCTTGAAGTCGCCGAATGGACCATCGATTGCGCGGAGCCCGTACGCTCGACAGGCGACGATCATCCGCGAAAGTGCCGCATGCCATTGGTCGCCAGGATAATCGGGGTTGAGGCCACCGATGCTGACCGTTCTCGCCCGGCAGCTCGCCGCATAGTCGGCGACGCCGAAATGCATAGCTTCGAGCCTGCGACTGGACTGAGCGATAGACTCGACGTTTGCCATGCCTAACGCCGTCTCGATAAGGACATCGATGCCGATTCGATGCGGTATCGCCCTGGCCTCCTCGATCTGAGTGAGGAGCGCATCAACCAGATACACATCGGCAGGCACTCCGACTTTCGGGATGAGGACGGTATCCAGGCGGTGACCCGCCTGTTCCACCACATCCACCACATCGCGATACATGTAGTGGGTGTCGATCCCATTGATCCGGACACAGATGGTCTTGCCCCGGTCACGCCAGTCATGCTCCAGAAGTGCGGCGATCACGTTGAGACGAGCCTGGGCCTTGTCTCCCGGGGCGACCGCGTCCTCCAGATCCAGAAAGATGTAGTCCGCTTCGCTTTCGAGCGCCTTGCGGAACATCCCCGGCTGGCTCCCGGGGACGGCGAGCTCGCTGCGCTGGAGCCGCGATCGAGCCGGCTCGTAGCGGGTGTGACTCATCGAGAGGCAGCCGCCGCTGCCTTCTTGGACACAGCTGAGACGGGCTGGGCATCAGGGGCACGAGCCGGCAGCTCCCGCTTTTCCAGCGGCCGGGCTGTCCTTTGCCAATACTCCTGCGCCGCGGCAACGCCACTACCCAGCTCGATCCGCATGCCTACGTCGCGCATGGCCATCTCGGCGCCCCCGATAGCACCCAGTAGCATCAGCTCGTTGAGATCTCCGAGGTGCCCGATCCGGAAAAGCTTGCCGGCCATCCGGGCGAGACCTGCGCCCAACGCGAGATTGTAGCGACGGTAGGCAATATCGATTACCTCGGCGCCATTGAATTTCGAAGGCACCATGATGGCGGTGACTGTGTCGGAGTTCCACCGCGGCTCACGCGCGCAGAGCTCCAGCCCCCATGCCGCAACCGCCCGACGGGTGCCCTCGGCCAGGCGGTGATGCCGTGCGAAGACGTTGTCCAGCCCTTCCTCCAGCAGCATGGCCAACGATTCACGAAGGCCATACAGCATTGGCAGCGACGGCGTGTAGGGGAAATACCCCGTCGCGTTTGCCTTCCTCATGTCACCGAAATCGAAGAACACCCGCGGCAACCTGGCTTGTTCATACTGGCTGAGGGCCTTCTGGCTGGCGCAGACGATGCCCAAGCCCGCCGGGAGCATGAGTCCCTTTTGAGAGCCGGTGACGGCCAGGTCGACGCCCCATTCGTCCATCCGGAAGTCGATGCTCGCGATGGAGCTGACGCCGTCCACCATGAGGAGTGCCGGATGACGAGTGTCGTCCAACACCTGCCGGATACCGGCCACATCGCTGGTGACTCCGGTCGCCGTCTCGTTGTGGGTAAAGAGCACCGCTTTGATCCGGTGTGCCTTGTCCCGGGCCAGCGCCTCGTGATAGCGCTCAATGGGCGCGCCCTCACCCCACTCGGCATCGAGTATTTCGACTTCGAGTCCGAATCGTTGAGCCATGTCGATCCAGAGGTGGCTGAACATGCCGAACCTGGCAGCCACCACCCTGTCGCCGGGGGACAGTGTGTTGGAGAGCGAAGCCTCCCACGCCCCGGTGCCACTCGCCGGAAAGATGAACGGCTGCCCGGATTCGGTCTTGAAGATCTTCTTCAGCTCCGTGAAGAGTGGGGCCGCCAGAGTGGGAAAATCGGAGGAGCGGTGATCCTCCATGGCGCGATGCATCGCGCGGAGTACCCGTTCTGGTATGTTGGTAGGCCCGGGAACGAAGAGAAAGTTGCGGCCGGACATGGCGGGACCCTCGGATGGAATGTCGGGAGACAGACAGTCGGAGGACTGCCTGAAATTCTTCGCGCGCTACATTGTGGACCGACAGGCCGGGTGGAAGGAGAGTCCATCGTTGGGCTCATACCTGCTTCCCGGCCCTACTCAATAACACTTTGTGAACTTTTTCACAAGCTATCTGACCTGACTCCAGCTCGCATCACGCCGCGATCGCTGCTCCAGGAGTTGTATGCGGCGGCCACGGCAGCCGCCGCGCCTGGACCTGCCCTCATCCGGCGACTGGATCCAACGAACGTCCGCTCGCCGGTTTGGGTGATTGCCCTCGGCAAGGCTGCCGCACCGCTGGCTGCTACTGCCGTGCAGTTGGTTCGGGAGCACGGAATCCAGCTTGCGGGCGGCCTCGTCGTGGGGCCGACTGACGAGGATAGTCCCGATCCAGCTCTGACCTACTTCCGGGGTGATCACCCGGAACCCGGAGCCGGCTCTCTGGCTGCCGCGGGGGCCCTCGAAAAACTGACGAGTCAGATCGGCGCTCACCATGAGGTATGGGTGCTCCTCTCAGGAGGTACTACCAGCCTTATCGGAGCGCCGGAGCCGGGTCTGACGCCGGATGAGCTCGCTACGATTTACTCACTGCTACTTGGATCCGGGCTCGACATCGCCGCCATGAACCGGATCCGAAAGCGATTTTCCCGCTGGGGAGGCGGCAAGCTGGCCCGCGCTCTCGCCCCGGCGCGGGTACGCGGCTACGTCATATCCGACGTGATCGGTGACGATTTGGCCGCGATCGGCTCCGGTCCCTGTGTGCCGGACCCCACGACCGCCCAGGAGGTTCGCCTCCTGCTCGAGCGCGGCGGCCTGTGGTCCCGCATTCCCGCAGCAGCCAGGAGGCTGATCACTGCGGTCGAGTCGGGAACCAGTCCGGAGACGCCAAAGCCCGGCGATCCTGTCTTCGATCGCGTGTCGATGGACCTGATCGCCGGCAATCGACTCGCGCTCGCCGCGGCAGCACAGCGGGCATCGGAGCTCGGGTTACGTGCGACGGTAAACGAGAGCCCCATTGCCGGCGAGGCGTCGGGTGTCGGTGCGGCTCTCGCCGACTCTCTGCTCCATAATTGCGCACGGCCGACCAACTCGCAACCAAATTCGACCTCACCTGCCTGCTTCATCTGGGGTGGAGAGACCACAGTGACCCTGGGGGAGCATGCGGCAGGTACCGGTGGCCGCTGCCAGGAGCTGGCGCTCGCGGCGGCGCGTGTGCTCCAAAACGCACCTGCTGGAACCGCGCTCCTGGCTGCAGGCACTGACGGGAGAGATGGTCCCACCGACGCCGCAGGTGCGGTGGTGGACGAGAAAACCTGGCAGGCCGTCACTGCTGCCGGTCGCGATCCGGCGCAGGACCTTGCCACACACAACGCCTACGCGGCTCTGGATGCGGTTGGCGCGTTACTGAAGCCGGGACTGACCGGCACGAATGTGATGGATGTGGTAATCGGGGTGTGCTCAAGAGCTGAGCGGTCTACTACGGGTGCAAATCCGGCGCCGGCCTGAAGTCCGCACCAAGAATGACGCTTACATCCACTCTCCGGAAGGTGTCCACCTCCACACGAACCACGCCTCTACCGAGTGCTTTCGCGACATGTTTCGCCCGCGCGATGTCGCCTCGCCGAGCTAGCACGCGCGTCGAGTCCGCCAGGGAATCGGCATTGCCAAGGAAAACGACATCGAGCCCCTGTCGCCGGAGCAATCTGGTCGCGGTGCGCGCCGCGCCCTGTCGGCGGGTGCCGTTCAACACTTCAATAGTGATGCGGCCGGGAGGTGGGGCGACTCCAGCTGCGGCTGGCTCGGGCTCGGGCTCCGACGGCAGCAGGAGACTACCGCCGGCTGCCAGCAGCACCAGAGTTCCGCCTAACGCGAGCCGTCGCCAGTAAGGACGAGACTGTTCCAGAAGCGACGAGTGGGTTCGAGAACGGGCCATCCGGATTGGATTATGTGAAGGAGACGGGCTCGAGCGACTTCGCGCAGGACGCCCTCGGGATCGCTATGGAGCCGTCTGGACAGCTCTGCCCGTTGCTCCCTCTCGAACGGGCGGCCGGGGTCCAGGTAATCGGCACAGTACAGGATCCGTCCGACCATGTCCCAGTCCGCTGACCCCAGTGAGTGATACCGGACAGCGTCGAGCACACCGCGATCGTTCTCACCTTCCGCCCGCGCCCGGGCCGCGCTGGCCGGGCCGTGCCGCAGCTCCGGCGGACCCGGCGTGTCGGATGCCCATTGCTCCAGCTCTTCAGGTGGCGCGTCCCGAAGCGCATCGTGCAGCCAGACCGCCCGCAGCCAGCGATGACGCTCGGAATCGGGAACTCCAAGCTGTTCCGCCCAATTGGATACCAGCTGGGCCACCCGCGCAATGTGCTCTCGGCGCTCGGGAGTAACCATCGCCCAGGCGGGCAATGCAGGGCGAAGCTCGGACGGTGCTGCACTCACGACGGGACGGGGCCGCGGATTGCGCTGCGGCATTACCCAAGGCCCCGGGCCAGGTGGATATTGTCAATGAGGCGCGTACCCCCCACTCGGGCGGCGATGGCAACGATCGTTCGTTCGTCGGCTTGGGCGACCGGCTCCAGACTCTCGGGCTCGACAATAGCTATGTACTCCACTGCTACATCGGGGTGACGTCGAAGCTGCTCACGCATGCGTGCGTCCAGCTCCTCAGACCTACCTTCGCCCTCACAAAACGCCTGATGCGCTGCCAAGAGAGCGCGGCTTAGCGCCACAGCTTGCTTCCGATCAGCGGCACTCAAGTAAGCGTTGCGGCTGCTGAGCGCCAGACCGTCGGGTTCACGGACGGTGGGAACCTCAATGATCTCAATGGGCCAGTCGAGATCACGAACCATGCGCCGCACCAGCGCAAGCTGCTGAATATCCTTACGTCCAAAACAGGAAACGTCGGGCTCTACTAGATGGAACAGCTTGGCCACGACCGTCAGCACACCAGTGAAGTGCCCCGGTCGGGCAGCGCCCTCCCAACGTTCCGCGGTCGCTCCGGGTACAACTCGGACTTCCGATCCAGCAGGGTACATCGTCTCGACGGCGGGCAGGAACAAGGCATCAACCCCGCGGGAATCGGCGAGCGCACGGTCCCGCGGCAAGTCCCTGGGATAGCGCGCCAGATCTTCGGTGGGTCCGAACTGGAGCGGATTAACGAAGATGCTCATGATGACGACATCCGCCCGCCGCCGCGCCTCATCAACCAGAGCAAGGTGCCCTTCGTGCAGATAGCCCATCGTAGGCACCAGCCCGATCCGCCGTCCGGCTGCTCGGTGGGCTCGGCTCCAGGATCGTACGGCAGGGATTGTAGTGAGATCGTGCATGGAGGCTCGGGGCTATGGATGCGGTGTGATGGGAACACTCCGGTTAAAGGAGCCGCACTGGCGTGCTGAGTAACGCATAGCCACTACGCCATGGCGTTCATTCGAAGCTATGCTCCCTTCCCGGGTATTTCCCCTCACGAACGTCATTCGCATACGCCCGCACCGACTCCCGGACTGCCTGCCCCAGCTTGCCGTAATGTTTTAGAAACTTCGGGGTGAACTGCTCGTTGAGTCCCAGCATATCGTGCAGCACCAGCACCTGTCCATCGCATTGAGGTCCCGCGCCGATACCGATTGTCGGAATGGACAACGACTGCGATATGCGCCCGGCGAGTGTGGCGGGAACGAGCTCGAGAACGACGGCACAGGCCCCGGCATACTCCAGCTTCTTCGCATCATCCAGCAGGCGATCGGCGGCTACGGCCTCTCTCCCCTGCACTCGGTAGCCACCCAGCGTGTTCACCGACTGGGGAGTCAAACCGAGATGTCCCATCACCGGTATCCCCCGCTCCACCAGCGCTCTGACCGTCTCGGCCATGGGGCTGCCACCCTCGAGCTTTACCCCATGGGCACCCGTCTCCTGCAAGACCCTGCCTGCGTTCCGGATCGCCTCCGTGATGGAGACCTGATACGTCAAGAACGGCAGATCGACGAACACCAGCGCCCGCCGGCCTCCGCGGCGTACTGCAGCCGCGTGGTAGATCATCTGATCCAAGGTGGTGCTGAGGGTGGTCTCTCGTCCCGCGATCACCTGGTTCACCGAGTCCCCGACGAGAAGGATATCCACACCTGCTTCTTCCAGGTGGCGGGCGAACACGGCGTCATAGCAGGTGAGCATGACGATGCGCCGGCCCTCTGCCTTCATCGAGAGCAGATCGGTGACAGTGAGAGGCCGCGGGTCAGCGTTCATCGGCTTTGAAGCTCTGCCAACTCTCGGTGCCAGAAGTCGCGGTTGGATAGCTCGGGATGTGGAATGATAAGGTCGGGATCACTGACGTGCCGATCACCGAACCGGACGATGTCGAGATCCAGGGTCCGGGATCCCCAGCGCTCGCTCCGTACACGCCCGTGCTGGCGCTCGATCTCCTGGAGCGCGTGCAGCAGCTCGTGGGGATCCAACGCGGTCTCCAGCAGAACCATCTGATTGAGATACGGCGCTTGTTGCTTGCCACCCAGCGGAGCAGTCTCCTCGATGCTGGAGACCGCGATCAGCGAAGTGGCTGGCAAGGCAGCGAGTGCTTCCCGCGCGGTACGCAGATGCCGTTCCCTGTCTCCCAGGTTGCTCCCCAGCGCCACATAGACGGACTCGCGCGGTCGCTGGCGGGTCTCAGACCTCGACGGCAAAGTGACTCGCGATGCGCTGGAGGTCTGAAGCCAGCTCTCCGAGACCGCGAATAGCACGCTCCAGCTCCGCCTGGCCCGCCGAAGCCTCTCCGGCCCGCTTCGCTAGTGTGTCGGTGTCGGCCCGGCTCTTGGCCGAGCTGGCGGCAACCTGTTCAATCTGGCCGGTGAGGGACTGGACGGCGTCCCGCTGCTGTGCCGCGGTGGCTGCGATCGCTTTGGCATGCCCGCCTGCCTCACCGGTGGTGCCCACAATGGCATCGAGCGCCTTGGCCGCGTCGGCGCTCAGCTCTTCCACGCCGGCAACCGCTTCACGGCCGCGCTCCATCTGGCCGGACACAGCCGCGACCTGATCAGCGATCTCCCCAAGCAACGTGCCGGCCTCCTGCGCCGCGTGCAGGCTTTGGGCGGCCAACTCTCGTACCTCTGAAGCAACGACTGCGAAACCACGGCCTTCGCGGCCGGCGCGGGCGGCCTCGATAGCCGCGTTGAGCGCTATGAGGTTGGTGAGATCGGCAATCTCGCGTATGGTGCCGATGAAGCCGGTAATCCGCTGAGTCATTGCACCCAGCGAGGCAACCCGGTCGGCACCGGTGGCCACATACCCTTTCAGCTCGATCAGGCGTGCGATAGCATCTCCAATCACGTCCCGATTGCGCGAGGCGACTTCTGCCGCGGTGCCGCTGGCCGCGGCTGCCTGGGCGCCCTGATTCATCATCTCCTGAGTAGCGCTGGCAAGCGAGCCGGTAGCACGCAGACCCCCGGAGGCGAACCTCTCCAACTCTACGGCACCCTGGCGCATGCCGAGGGACACATCGGCCAGCGCGCTCGCAGAGCTGCGGAGCGAATCCGCCACCCGCGCGAGGGCGGTGACCTGCTCACCGATCTGTCCGACCGTCGAGACCAGCGGACGGCGAAGCTCGGCGATGTGAATAGCGGTCGCCATCTGAGCCGCCAGCGTGGTCATCGCCGTCAGGTCCTTGGACACATACGCATGCCGCTTGTGGTGCTCGACCTCGAGTAATCCGAGGATCTCGTCCCCAAAACGGATCGGTTGGATTACCAGGGTGAGCACGTCCGTGAGGAAGTCGGCGATTCGCGGATCGTGTCTCACATCTCGCACTATCAGTGGCTCGCGGGTCTCGAGAACCTGCTGGCGCAGAGCGGCCAAAGCTTGGGGTGGCTCCCCCCGGCCGGGGCGCCCGATCGTACTGCGATAGGCGAGTGAGACCTGGGATCCTGACACCCGATACACGCGAAAGTCGCCCCAGTCGAGGAGCCGGTAAGCTACCCGCTCGATCTGGGTAAAGGAGCCCTGGAGCGTCGTATTGCTTGCGATCGCGGCCTCCATGAGATGCACCTTGTTGAGGTCCTCGGCTCCGATTGCCTCGTCGAGAATCTGCCGGGTCAGCAAACCGAGAACTCCCAGCGCCAGCGCCACAGCCACCCAGCCTACGGGCGCGAGGGTCGCGAGGGCGGCGACGACAATGGTGCTGGCGATGAGGGTCAGGAGATAGGAGCTGATCTCCCACCGCACGATGAGGATCTTCTCCGCGTTCTCCAGCTTCTTTCGGACCAGCAAGCTGAAGTAGAACAGCGCCCGGGTGATGAAGAAGTAGAGCGCCACCAGGATAGCGACCGCAGGCAGGAAGTCGAGCGTCAGTTCGGCGGCGCCACCGAGTGTCAGAATAGCGGCATAGTACCCGTACGCCGCCACGAACCCGATGACCTCGCGGCCGGCATTGACCAGCCCGGATCGGGGCTGCTTCCGGAGGCCGAATACATCGGCTGCGGCGACCCCGACCCAAAGAGCGGCCACCACAGGGGCAGGCCCTACACACACCGCCCCGACCAGCGTGGGAACCGCCGACTGGGTGAGATAGGAGTATTTGCTGAGCCGAACTGGTACCGCCCGCAGGGCAGCGATGCCCAGCATCAGCAGCCCGGTAGAGATCGGGTGGGTAATCCACCGGTTGTCTACGAGGAGCACAGCCGCGAGCAAGCCCAGGCCGACGATGATGAGGGCCTGGGTGTAGTTATACAGCATGCGTTGCACGTCGATCTTCACGAGCCGTCTCCTTCATCGAGCGCGCGCCGCAGCAGGGTGAGAAATCTCGCTGCCTCGCGCACGCCGTCCTGGCCTAGGACGTCCACCAGGGCACTTCCCACGACCACGCCATCGGCCAGCATCGCTACCGTGCGAGCCTGCGTCGGAGTCGAGATACCAAACCCTACGGCGACCGGGAGTGTGGTCGCTCGCCGCACTAGTCGGATCGAGTCGGCCAGCCCCTCGGACAGCGACCGGGCCGCGCCGGTTACTCCAAGGCGGGAGACCAGGTATACAAATCCCTGGGCTCCCTGCAGGGCTGCCGCGAGCCGCTCCGGCGTGGTGGTGGGCGCCACCAGGCGGATCAGGTCCAGACTGCTCTGCTGGATAGCGGTCTCGAGCGCGGGATCCGAGCCGGCCGGGAGGTCCGTCAGGATCAGGCCGGCCACCCCGACCCGTCCGGCATCCTTGAGGAAACGCTCCACGCCATACCGAAGTATCGGATTGAGGTAGCTGAACACCACTACCGGCCGGCTCAGCTTCACCTCGGCGATCAGGTCCAAAGTGCCTGTAAGGGTCATGCCCTGCCGCAGGGCTTCGAAGGAGGAGCGCTGAATTGTTGGTCCATCGGCCAATGGATCGCTGAAGGGCACACCGACTTCGATGATGTCCGCGACCTTGTCTGCGGCGCGAATGGCGGCTGCGCTCGTTTCTCTGGTGGGAAAGCCAGCAGTAAAGTAGGGAATAAGAGCCCGGCGCCCGGAGGCTCGAAGGGCAGACCAGGTGTGGCTCAGCTGCGATTCAGATGAAGTAGTCGCCAACCGTGATTCCGTACCGAGCTGGGTTGGTCACCTTGACGATGGACCTGCGGTACCCTCCACTTTCATCCTTCTCACTGAGACTGACCTCTGTGCCGGGTGGTGGCACCGGACCGCCGTCGGCGTCGACCGCAATGCGTACGATTGGACGTTTGAATTGCTCGCCATCCGGGTTCGGAGCCGCGACAACAGCGACCTCGAAGCTGTCCAGGATGACACAGGTGCCCACCGGGTAGACCCCGATCAAGTTGATGAGTGCCTTGACCAGCACGCGGTCGTAGCCGCGGTTCGGGTTCTCCCACATTTCCCGAAGCACCTGGTCCGGCTCGATCGGCACGGTTTGATACACCCGCCTGGTGGTTGCGGCGTCGAACCCATCCGCCACCGATACGATCCGGGAGAAAATGCCAAGCGTTCGCGGCCGCACCACCTTGGGATAGCCGGTGAGGTCCATCTTCATGTGATGCTCGTGGGCGACCAGAATCGAGCGATAGGGGATCTCTTCGTAGCCTCGCATGCTGAAGAGCGTCAGCGCGCCATACCACGGGTGGGCCTGAATAACCTTCCACTCCCGTTCGTCGAGCTTGCCGGCCTTGTTCAGTATGTCGGCCGGGACGCGCGCCTTGCCGACGTCATGCAGCAAAGCAGCCATGCCCAGGTCACAGAGCTGGACCTTCGACAAACCAAGCTTCTTCCCCAACGCGACCGAGAAAATGCACACGTTCACTGAATGGGTGAACGTGTACTCGTCATAATCCCGAAGGGTGGTCAGACCCACCATGGAAATTTCGTTGTTCAGCACCTGGTCAACCACCATCTGGACCGCCCGTTTCACTCGCTTGAGTCCCGTGGCCCGGCCCAGCCGCACACCGGCAATCACGTCCTTCGTCACTGCCACGCCCTGTGCGTAGACCTGCTTCGAGGCGTGGCGCGCCTCTGCCGACGAGCTTCCCCCTTCTGTGATGCCGCGCTCCACTTCGAGGTTCACGACTTTTCCGGTTTCGAGCCGCTCCTGCAGCTCTTTGTGGCGCTCGTCTACGCTACTGCGACCCGCCAGGCTGAGCAGCAAGCTCAGAAAGATCTGCCACTCACGTCGATCAGCTCCGGTCTTGACCCGGAGCGCACCGATTTCAAATGCCCGGAAGATCGCCAGGATATGGCTGAAGGACGCGTAATTGTCGAGCTCGAGACGTAAGCGGGTTGAGTTCACGAAGATGAAGTCGCCCGCGATCCGGATCTCCAGCTCGATCTCACTCTGGAGCAAAGATCTCGTTATGGTGTCGAGATCGCTGAGCGACTTTTGCACCGTCGCATTTTCGAGGGGGTAGAGCTTGAGGCTCCGGAGAGCAGTGTAGAGAGCAAGCAGCAACGAGCGGCCACCCTGGCGGAGCTGCCCATCATCGCCCGGAAGATCCGTTGAGAGCTCGGCCGCGTTGGTCACCGGCCGGCCTCCCGCAGCGCTCGACTGACTGCGTTGCGGACCACCAGGTCCTTGTCCTCGGCAGCCTGCTGGAGCACGTCCCGCGCCTCAGGCGTCTTGATCCGACCCAGCGCCATGGCTGCGCACGCGCGGGTTTCAGGCGGCGCTTTCATCCTGAGAAAGCCGCGATCGAGCAGAAGGGCGCTGAGCTTCTTCAGTGCGTTAGGGCCCGCGATTAGACCATACGCCTCGAAGAATGCCATCTTCTCCGTGAGATCCATCTCCTTGAGCGACTTGCCCAGGACCACCGCCTCCACTCGACGGAGTGCCCCCTTGTAGCCGCGCGAGGCCACGGCACGGACAGCGGCAAGACGCACCGCCCGGTCCGAATCCTCGATCGCCTTATCGACCACCGTGAGCGCCCCCGGGGTCCCCAGCAGGGCAAGCGTCTGTATGACAGCGAGACGGATTGAGGCATCACGATGCGCCATCGTTTCCGCCAGGCCGGGGACCGCCTGATGGAGGCCGAGTCGTCCGCACATTGCGATCATGCCGGAGAGCGCAGATGAATCGGGGAGCTTCAGGATTCGTTGGACCTCAGCAGGATAGGTATGAGCGAGCCGATCGACCACCTCTTCCAACATTTTTCGGAGGGGCTCGGAAGAGAGGTTAGGCAACCAGCTCACGCAGGGCTCCAGAGCCGACGCCTTCAACTCCCGAAGTACCTCAGCGGCGTGGGTGTCGACTCCGAGGTGGCTGGCTTCATCCAGGGACTGCAACAGCTGTCCCACAATGGCCGGTTCACTCAGCTTCTCGACCAGGCCCTGAAGCCGCGTGGCATGGTCCGGCTGAAGCTCGGCGGCACGCTCCGGCAGCTGCTTGCATTCACGGATAACTGCCGCAGCGCTGCGATAATCGCGGGCGTTGAGGAGATTGGGGAAAAGCCGTTCGAGAATGCGGATGATCTCCAAGCGTACAGCGCCGTCGCTATTGAGCTCGAACAGGTCGAACAAAATGTTCAGAGCACTGCCCCGAACGTCTCGTTGGTATTCCTCTTCCAGTTCCCGGGCGAGATAGCTGATTTCAGAGTCATCAAGGAAGTACAACGTAGCGTCGCCATCGTCGATGTCGACGATGGACTTCACGTGGTGGTCGGACGAGGTCTCCTGCGCAACCTGTGCCCGCCGCTCCGCCGGGCTGTGACCATCGCTGGCCGCACCAGAAACCTGCGGTACCGAGCCGCTGCCATCACCGGCAAAGAAGTCAATGAAACGGTAATCGATGTGCTCGTAGTCATGCGCCCATAGCAACGTGGGCAGATCGTCGCCGGCGTCCTGCGCCAGAAAGCGGGCGTGATTGATCGTGGCCAGCAGCAGCGGAAGTTCCTTCTCCTCGGCGCCGCGCCGGATAGTTATTGCGCGCATGCCATCCTTGAACAGGCTCCAGCAGAGGCTTTCGTTCTTATTGGTCTGCCGATACACAACCTGCTCTTCCCAGATAATCTCGGTTTCCGAGACATTGAGCACGATCTGGTCGGTGCCCTCCCAGATTGGCGTACAGGCAGCCTGAACGTTCTGGATGGCACGTTGGTAAATAGGATTGTTCGGCAGATACATCTGGAAGGCCCGAAGTGCCTTCACCATCGCCGCCAGCAGCTCCGCGATTAGGGACGCGGGAACCGGGCTGGCCGGAGCTTCGGGCTGCGCGGTCACAGTCGGATTCCCAGAGTCGCGGCTACGTGGGCTACATCCTTGTCGCCCCGACCGCTCAGGCAAATCAGAACCAGACCGTCGGAGGGAAAGCTGCCCGCCGAACGCCGGACCCAGGCAAGCGCGTGTGCCGTTTCCAGTGCCGGAATGATCCCTTCAAGTCGGCAGAGGTCCTGAAAGGCCTGCAGCGCCTCCGCGTCAGTTGCGGAGTCGTACCTGACGCGGCCGGTATCCTTTAGATGGCTATGCTCTGGCCCTACGCCGGGATAATCCAGGCCGGCGGAAATCGAGTGAGCGGGAGCCACCTGCCCGTCCGCGTCCTGCAGCAGATAGCTCAGGCTACCATGCAGTACACCAGGTGACCCGGCGTTGAGGGTCGCGCTGTGAAGTCCGGAGCCGATGCCCTCACCGGCCGCTTCGACGCCAACCAGACGCACAGGGGCGTCATCGAGAAAGCCGCTGAAGATCCCCATGGCATTGGATCCTCCTCCGACGCAGGCAACCACCGTGTGAGGAAGCTTGCCGAACCGGGACAGCACCTGCTCGCGGGCCTCCCGGCCGATCACCGATTGAAAATCACGGACCATCCGAGGGAACGGATCGGGGCCTACAACCGAACCGATGATGTAGTGGGTGCTCGGAACATTGGTGACCCAGTCCCGCAGTGCTTCGTTGGTGGCGTCCTTGAGCGTTCGGGTGCCGGACTCAACCGGGACAACCGTGGCACCGAGCAGCTGCATGCGGTAGACGTTCAAGCGCTGACGCTCGACATCTTCAGCCCCCATGTAGATGACGCACTCGAGACCGAAGCGGGCGCACACGGTTGCGGTGGCTACCCCGTGCTGCCCTGCTCCGGTTTCGGCGATAACGCGGCGCTTACCCATGCGGCGAGCCAGCAGCACCTGCCCGACCGTGTTGTTGATCTTGTGCGCGCCGGTGTGATTCAGGTCTTCCCGCTTGAGAACTACAGGCGCACCAATGCTCTCACTGAATCGCGGCACCTCGGTCAGAGGCGACGGGCGCCCCACGAATTCCTGGAGCAGAGATTGAAGCTCGGACCAGAAGCCTTGGTCCAATCGGGCGGCATCGTACAGCGCGGCCAGCTCGTCGAGGGCCGCAACCAAAGTTTCGGGGACATAGCGGCCGCCATAGGGGCCAAATCGGCCTGACACCGCCGATTCAGGTGACTGGGCTGTGAGCAACAACGGCCTCCACGAAACGCACGATTTTGTTGTGGTCTTTCACACCGGGGGCGCGTTCGATCCCTGAGCTCACATCCACGATCTCGGGACCAATCACGATCAGAGCCTCGGGTACTGACTCCGGGGTTAGTCCTCCGGCAAGAACCATCGGATGTCCGGCCAATCGTCTCCGTGCTTCTCGACCGGTCTCGTAATCCAGCGCAACGCCGGCCCCACCCTGTTTTCCCGCTACCCTGGGCTCCACCAGGACGGCGTCAGACTCGGGGATCGCAAAGGGCAATGCATCCAGGTCAGAGGGCACTGCGATTCGCACGACACGCCAGACCTCCATTCCGGCGGTCCGCAGTCGCGCTGCCTCCGATTGGGAGTATCCACCGTGCAGCTGTGCCCCGCTAAGCCCTACAAGGTCACGGATCTGGAGAATCGCGTCCACCGAATGTTCAGTGAACACCCCCAGGACCGGAACTCCGCCGGCGGCATGGACGATTTCACTGGCCAGGCCGGGGCTGACAACCCTGGGTCCCTCAGCAAAAACGACGCCCAGATATGAGGCGCCCGAGGACACCGCAATCTTTGCGTCCTCAGGTCGCATAAGCCCACACACCTTGATTTTAGCGGCCATGACGCGGGATACTGGCAAGCGCTCGCAGCAGCGGACCTGGTGATTCGGCGGCTGACAACGCAGTCCCGATGAGCACCGCATCGGCCCCCGCCGCGGCCGCGCACAGCACGTCGCTTTGCCCGAGTATCCCGCTTTCCGCCACAGCGACTCGATCGCTCGGAATTCGGCTCAGCAACTTCCAGGCGGCAACCACGTCGATTTCGAACGTGTCGAGGTCTCTGCTGTTCACACCGATGATCTCGGCGCCAGCCTCCATCGCAACGTGAAGCTCCTCAGCCGAATGCACTTCCACGAGAGCATCCAGGCCGAGATCACGGGCACAGCGAAGCAGGAGGCGGAGCCTGGACTGACCGAGTGCCCGCACCATCAGGAGAACGGCGGATGCGCCTGCGGCCCTGGCCTCCAGAATCTGGACTTCGTCCAAGATGAAGTCTTTTCGGAGGACGGGCAGAGAGCAGCGCGACGCCGCATCCCTGAGGTCCTGCACCGATCCGCCGAAGTAAGGTCCGTCTGTCAGGACCGAGATAGCAGCGGCGCCGTGTGCCGCATAGAGGGAAGCTCGATCCCCGGGGTCGAGCTCCTCCCGGATGACCCCGGCAGAGGGAGAGCGGCGCTTGATCTCGGCAATTACGGCGACAGAGCTCTTCCTGAGCGCAGCACGGAACGACGGGCGTGCGACATGACTCGACTGGATAGCGCGCTCGAGGTCCCCTCGTCTGCCCCGAAGGTCAGGCAGGTTCCGGCGTGTGGAGCTCAGGATCTCTTCGAGACGGGCGGGCATCTTGTCCTTCGGCCGGTATTCGGGTACCTTTGTTCGGGCTCTATTCGGTAGCCACTACTGTTCAGGGAGGAAGTCCGGATGCCGTTGACCAAGCGCCAAAGCGAGATCCTGAGCTACTTGCAAAGCCACATCGACGGGCAGGGCTATGCTCCCAGCTTCGAGGAAATCGCGGAGCACTTCGGTTTTCAATCTCTGGCTACGGTCCACGAGCACCTCACTAACCTGGAACGGAAGGGGTACATCCGCCGCTCGTACAACGAGAGCCGCTCAATCGAGGTCCTGCCGCCTCGTGGTACGTCTGCCGCCAGCGAGATTCCGCTCCTGGGCAAGGTCGCGGCCGGCACTCCTATCGAGTCGCTGATGCACGAGGAGAGCATTGCCGTGCCGGATCACATGCTCCCGCGTCGCGGGCCCAATTACGCACTGAAGGTGCAGGGCACCTCGATGGTAGACGAGCACATCGTCGATGGCGACATCGTGGTTGTGCACGGCAAGCAGACCGCCGAAAACGGCGAGATGGTCATAGCGCTGGTCAACGGCAGCGAGGCCACAGTCAAGAAATTCTACCGCGAGCCCGGCGGCTGGATCCGACTACAACCAGCCAATGCTTCCATGCAACCTATGCGCTTCCACGAGCGTGATGTGCTCATCCAGGGCGTCGTTGTCGGGGTCATCCGGAAATATTGAGTAAAGCGTAGCACTCTTCACTGTTTGCTTTACTACATCCTACGCGCAGCAGTCGCCCGTAACCGGTCCAGCACGGCGGCAGCTGCCCCCGATTCCAACGCCCGAGTCGCACGTTTCACGGCTTCGTCGAACGACCATCCCTTATTGGCTACGTACAGGGCCGCGGCAGCATTGAGCAGTGCTGCGCAGCGAAGCGCCGCATTCCCGTGCCCGTCGAGCAATCGTTCGATCTCCTTCGCATTGTAGCCCGGCTCTCCTCCTGCCAATCCCCGGATATCCTCGCAATCAAGGCCGTACTGAGCCGGATTCAGCTCCCACTGACGAATCTGACCTTCCTTTACCTCCCAGACGTGCGTGCAGCCCACAGGACTGATCTCATCCATGCCTGCCGGAGCGTGCAGAACCAGTGCGTGAGTGGCGCCAAGTTCCCCTAAAGCGGCTGCCACCAACGGTGCGCGAGCGACGTCGGACACACCGACGATCTGCCGCTGAACTCCAGCCGGATTCACCAGGGGCCCCAGGAGATTCATAATGGTCGCCACACCGAGCTCTTTTCTGACCAAGGCCAGATGGCGCATGGCCGGGTGGTAGTTCGGGGCAAACAGAAAGGCAAACCCAACCGACTGGAGCAGCTCGAGCGACTCTTCGGCGCTTGAGCTGATGTCTATTCCAAGCGCCTCCAGGACATCGGCCGAGCCTGATTTGGAGGTGTAGCTCCGGTTGCCATGCTTAGCCACCGGAACACCAGCTCCTGCGACTATGAAGGCAGCGGCAGTAGAAAGATTGACCGTCCCGATTTTTCCTCCGCCGGTGCCGCAGGTATCGACCAGAGCATCCCGATTCTCAACGGGAAGCGGCACCATGGCTGATCGAAGTGCTTCCGCAGCCCCGGCAAGCTCGTCCGAGGTTTCTCCTCGCGCTCGCAGTCCGAGCAGCAGCGCTCCGGATTGAGCGGGGGTGGCCCCGCCCTCCATGATCACGGCAAACGCGGCTGCGGCTTCGACCCGGCTCAAGCGTTGACCCTGGGACAACTGCTGCAGGGCTGAACGAAGCGGAGAAGCGTCCATTGCGGGGACTGGGAAGGGTTGATGGATTCGTTTACAAGGGGGGTTCCGGCCTTGAAAATTGTATCCGTCGAGAGCGTCTTTTGTCAATCGTGACAAGCAGTTGCGCAGCTTGCTCGGGCCTTTACGCCCGAGTAAATTGCGGGCCGTGAGCCGGACCTTCCTCGCCACGCTCCACTATGACGGCACCGGCTTTGTCGGGTGGCAGCGCCAGCCAGATGGCCGTTCAGTTCAGTCCGAGTTCGAACGGGTTCTCGAGCGTATCTTCGGCCGCCGCACGGTGGCCCACGCTGCGGGCAGAACCGATGCTGGGGTACATGCAGTTGGCCAGGCAGTAAGCTTCGTCGCCCCCGCCAGCTGGACCGATGTGGCACTCCGCCGCGCGCTCAATGCGCTGCTTCCCCGAGATTGTTGGGTACAATCGGTAGAGCCGATGCAGTCCGGCTTCCACGCCCGCAAATCGGCGCTCACACGTAGATACCGGTACGACGTCGGGCTTGACGAGGCAGCCGCCTCTCCATTCCGGCGCAACTTCGAGTGGGCATTGGGCCGCCCGTTGGATCTGATACTAATGCGAGCCGCGGCTTCTGTTCTCTCCGGAGTTCAGGATTTTCGTGCGTTTGCGGTCAAAGGCGATCGTCCCAACTACCGGTGCCGCGTTC
>DATADG010000262.1:0-6656 GCA_036258655.1 Gemmatimonadales bacterium
AGCCCGGTGTGTCCGTGGTAACGCCCAACCCAAAGACGTCCGGCGGCGCCCGCTGGAATTATCTGGCAGCATGGGCCTGGGCGCTGCGTCAGCCCGGCGGCAGCGAAGCCAGCGCGAAGGATTTCGTGTCCCGCTTGTACAAGAACGTGCCCGTGCTCGATGCCGGTGCTCGTGGATCGACCACCACTTTCGTCGAGCGCGGCATCGGTGACGCGCTGATCGCGTGGGAAAATGAGGCATTGCTGGCCATCAAGGAGCTTGGGCCGGGGAAGTTCGAGGTCGTGGCTCCGTCGGTCAGCATGCTGGCTGAGCCGCCGGTCGCGGTAGTGGACAAAATCGCACGGAAGCGTGGCACCCAGGATGTCGCCCGGGCCTACGTCGAATACCTCTATACCGAAACCGGCCAGGAGATCGCTGCGCGGCACTTCTATCGGCCGCGGCTCGCGTCGGTAGCTGAGAAGTACAGAGCCCAGTTCCCTAAAGTGGAGCTGGTCACGGTCGACAAGGCGTTTGGAGGCTGGAAGAAGGCCCACGCCGCGCACTTCGCAGACGGGGCATTGTTCGATCAGATCTACCGGCCAGGACGGTAGCAACACAGATGAGGGCACGAGAATGAGACGCAGGACGCGCA
The DNA here is from genome assembly GCA_036258655.1 of Gemmatimonadales bacterium. GTDB lineage: Bacteria > Gemmatimonadota > Gemmatimonadetes > Gemmatimonadales > GWC2-71-9 > CAVVWJ01. Next base: position 632 of record DATADG010000262.1, read on the forward strand.
GCGTGCTTCCCGGATTCGGGCTCTCCCTGGGAATCACCTGCACCTACTTGAGCCTGATGGTGCTGCTTCCCCTGGCCACCGTCTTTGCCCGAACGGCCGACATGTCGTGGACCGCCTTCTGGTCCACGATCAGCGATCCACGAGTCGTGGCATCCTATCGGGTGACCTTCGGCGCATCTTTTGTCGCCGCGCTGATCAACACGGTGTTCGGGCTTCTCGTGGCGTGGGTGCTGGTGCGATACCGCTTTCCGGGCCGGCGCCTGGTGGATGCCATGGTCGATCTGCCGTTCGCGCTTCCTACTGCGGTAGCGGGGATCGCTCTCACCACGCTCTACGCATCGAACGGCTGGATCGGGAGCTACCTCGATCCGTTCGGGATCAAGATCTCGTATACCTGGCTCGGAATTACCGTGGCCCTGATCTTCATCGGACTGCCGTTTGTGGTCCGCACGGTACAGCCGGTGCTCGATGATCTCGACGTCGAGGTCGAGGAGGCGGCCGCCAGCCTGGGCGCGAAGCGCTGGCAGACCTTTACCAGGGTCGTGTTCCCGACCGTGGCGCCCGCACTTCTCACCGGGTTTGCCCTCGCCTTCGCCCGCGCCATCGGCGAGTATGGCTCCGTGGTGTTCATCTCCGGCAACATGCCCATGAAGACCGAGATCGTCCCGCTGCTCATCATCACCAAGCTGGAGCAATACGACTACACCGGAGCTACCGCAGTGGCGGTGGTGATGCTGCTTGCCTCTTTCACGCTGCTGCTGGCGATCAACCTGCTGCAGTGGGCGGCCCGGCGCGGCACGGCGGTCTGACGATGTCGAGCATCGCTCTCCCTCGGCCGGCTGCGGCAGCTCCGAGAGCGCTAGTGCGCGCTACCGGGGAATCCCGGCCGGTCCGCTGGGTCCTGATCGCGCTGGCTCTGGGATTCCTTGCACTGACCCTGGTCCTGCCCCTCCTTCTGGTCTTTGCGCAGGCGCTCGCCAAAGGCCTGCCCGCGTACTGGGAGGCCATCAAGGAGCCCGATGCGCTCAGTGCGGCCAAGCTGACGTTACTGATTGCCTCCATCGCTGTTCCGCTCAACCTGGTGTTCGGTGTGGCAGCGGCCTGGTGCATCAGCAAGTTCGATTTTCCCGGCAAGAATGTGCTGATCACCTTGATTGACCTGCCCTTCGCGGTATCGCCGGTGATTTCCGGCATGATCTTCGTGCTGCTGTTCGGCGCGCAGGGGTGGTTCGGGCCCTGGCTGCTGGAGCACGACCTCAAGATCATCTTCGCAGTCCCGGGCATGGTCCTCGCCACCACCTTCGTCACTGCTCCCTTTGTCGCTCGCGAGCTGATTCCGTTGATGCAGGAGCAGGGCTCCGAGGAGGAAGAGGCAGCGATCGTACTCGGGGCTGGTGGCTGGCAGACGTTCTTCCGCGTGACGCTGCCCAATATCAAATGGGGCTTGCTGTACGGGCTCATTCTCTGCAATGCGCGAGCGATGGGCGAGTTTGGCGCAGTCTCGGTGGTATCGGGGCACATCCGGGGCGAGACCAACACCCTGCCGCTCCACGTCGAGATTTTGTACAACGAGTACGCGTTCGCCGCGAGCTTCGCGGTCGCGTCGGTTCTCACCCTGCTGGCGCTGGTCACCCTGGGGCTCAAGACCCTGGTCGAGTGGCAGCAGCGGCGGTCTTCCTCCGATAACCCCGCACCGGACGCTTCCATTGAAAGGATCGCCGCATGAGCATCGAAGTTCGCAACCTGCGCAAAGTCTTCGGCGATTTCGTCGCCCTTGACGACGTGAGCGTCACGGTGCCCGGAGGTGAACTGGTTGCGCTGCTCGGCCCCTCCGGCTCAGGGAAGACCACTCTGCTGCGGATCATCGCCGGACTGGAGCCTGCCGACGAAGGCACCATTCACTTCCACGGCAAAGATGCCACTGCGCAGCCGGTCCGGGAGCGTCAGGTAGGATTCGTGTTCCAGCACTATGCGTTGTTCCGCCACATGACCGTCTTCGAGAACGTCGCATTTGGCCTGCGGGTTCGCCCCCGGCGTGAGCGCCCCTCGGAATCCGAGATCCGAGAGACCGTGATGGGGCTCCTGACGCTAGTGCAACTCGACGTACTCGCCAGCCGCCGGCCATCTGAGCTGTCGGGGGGACAGCGGCAGCGGGTGGCACTGGCTCGCGCCCTCGCGGTGAAGCCGCGAGTACTTCTGTTGGATGAGCCGTTCGGGGCACTCGATGCCAAGGTGCGAAAGGAGCTGCGCCGCTGGCTTCGCCGCCTGCATGAGGAGGTCCATGTCACCAGTGTCTTCGTCACCCACGATCAGGAAGAGGCGCTCGAGGTCTCGGACCGGGTAGTGATCATGAATGCTGGACGAATCGAGCAGAGCGGCACGCCGGAAGAGGTGTATGAGCAGCCTGCGACCCCGTTCGTCTACGGCTTTCTCGGGGACGTCAACCTCTTTCATGGGCGAATTCATCGTGGGCGGGTGAGCATTGGAGCGAGTGAGTTCGACGCTCCCGATTGGGCGGAAGCCACCGAGCAGGACGGCATCGCCTACGTGCGCACCTATGATGTGGAGCTGGCGCCTACGCCATCGGGAAGCACGTCGCTCCAAGCCGTGGTACGTCACGTGCGTGCCTTCGGTCCAATTGTCAGGTTGGAGCTAGACCTGGTGGAGGGGGGGCGAACGATTGAAGCCCACATCCCGCGGAGCCGCTTCGAGAATCTGTCGCTCACCAAGGGGCAACGGATCTACGTGTCGCCCACGAACGTGAGGGTGTTTGCCCAGCCGGCTTGAGTCTCTATCTTGGCGGGGATGCTTCCCAACTTCATCGTCATCGGAGCGGCCAAGGCGGGTACCACCGCATTGTACTGGTACCTCGCCGAGCATCCGGCGGTGTTCATGAGCCCGGTCAAGGAGACCAATTTCTTCGCGTACGGGCTCGATGACGCGGGGCAGCTGCTCTACGGTATACCGGAGCTGCACCAATTTCCGGTGACCACGTTGTCCGAGTACGAGAAACTGTTCGCCAATGCTGGTGATGCAGCGGCGGTCGGCGAAGCCTCACCGATCTATCTCGAGTGCCCGCAGGCGGCCGGCCGGATCCGGACCCGCATACCCGATGCCCGGCTCATCTGCGGGCTCAGGCACCCGGTCGAGCGCGCCTATTCGGATTATCTGATGTATCTCCGGCTTCGGGGGGAGCAGCTGGAGCCGAATCGCGACCTGGTCGCTTCGGCTGTCTGGGCACAGCCGGACTCGCACTGGATGCGGATCGGCCGATACCATGGCCAGCTAGAGCGGTACTACGAAGCTTTCCCTGAACGCCAGATCCACGTCTTTCTCTTCGACGATCTCAAACGAGACCTGCTCGGCACGGTGCAGGCGATCTACCGGTTCGTCGGGGTGGATCCGTCATTTGTGCCCGATCTGGAAACCCCACACAACATCGGCGGCATGCCGGCGAGCCGACAGCTGGAGCGGCTGTTCAGCAGCAGTACGCTACGTCGGGCAGTCGCCCCTCTTGTTCCCCAGCGCGCAGCCAAGTGGGTCCGTCGGCTGCGCGCCCGGAACATGGTCAAGGCGCCCACGCTTCCGGCAGACCTGCGGAAAGAGCTCACGCTCCACTTCCGGGACGACATCATCCAGACATCGCGGCTCATCGGCCGGAGTCTGGAGCACTGGCTGTAGCTCTTGGGTGGCTGCGCTGCAGGCGCGGCGTGATTTTCCTGAAGCAGACCACAGCAACAACGATGATTCCGGCAAGAGCGAGCAGCGGTAGACCAGTCTTCACAATGCGCCTGGCCCATGTCTCCCAGAATGTCGGCATCGGCCACAGTGGTGACTCGGTCCTGGCGGTTGCAAGATAATCTTCCACCCGCTTCACCACGTCGGGGTGGGCGCTAGCCACATTGCGTTGTTCGGCCGGATCGATTTGCAGATTGTAGAGCTCCAGATCACCACCGGGGCTCAGTCTGAGCGCCTTCCAGGGTCCCGTGCGCACCGCCTGCTGAAACCCGCGGCCGAAAAATTCCCAATAGAGAAACGGCTGCGTCGCTTGCGGCAAGCCGCGCAACGCGCGCGATGTCGATACGCCGTCGATGTTCGCCGGTGGGGCCGCGCCGGCGAGCTCCGCCAGTGTCGGCATTATATCCCAATGGGCCCAGACGTGGTCGCTCACACGCCCGGCAGGGATGGTACCCGGCCAGCGTGCGATCATCGGGACGCGGATGCCGCCCTCATAGAGGGAGCCTTTTGCTCCCCGCAGCCCTCCGGAGCTCTTGAAAAAGACCGGGTCTCCTCCCCCGGCTTCATGAGGGCCGTTGTCGCTGCTGAAGAGCACGATTGTCTTCCGGTCCAGTCCACGCTTCTCCAGCAGCTTCAGGAGAGTCCCGATATCCCGGTCCATCCGTGTGATCATGGCGGCGAAGGCCGCGCGTGGGGTGGGTTGAGATCGGTATCCGAGTGATACGTCATCCGGTCCACCCGCGCGACCATCAGCTTCGGCATTCGTGAACGGCTCTTCCGGATACTTGCCACGAAAGGCGGCCATCGCCTCCTCGGGTGCCCGCAGCTCGGCATGCGGGACGGTATAGTTGAGATATACGAAGAAAGGCCGACGGTCGGCTTTCTCAATGAAGGCGGCGGTCTCCTGCGTGAAGAGGTCGTTCGCATACTCACGCGGGTCGGTGGCAATGCGCTTGCCGTTCCGCCACAAGTGATCGGTGTACTGTCGGTGGGCGTGAGTGTGGTCGAGAAAGCCAAACGAGTGCTCGAAGCCCTGCCGTTCTGGCGCTCCGGTAGAACCGGGCGGGCCAAGCCCCCACTTGCCGATCATGGCGGTCCGGTAGCCCGCCTTCTGCAAAACCTCCGCTACGGTGGTATCCTCTGGCCGGAGCGGCGTGTCACCATTTCCCCTGATCCATGCGTGGCCGGTATGAAGACCAGTCATGAGAACGGCCCGAGAAGGCGCGCACACGGGACTCCCAGCGTAATACTGCGTAAACCGAGTGCCCTCCCTGGCCATCCGATCCAGCACGGGCGTGTGGAACCGGGACTGCCCATAGGCGCCCAGGTCACCATACCCGAGGTCGTCGGCTTGGATCAAAAGAATGTTTGGCGCCGGCCCTTGCCCGGGGTTCTGGGCTGCTGCGGGGACGGCAGGGTACAAGGCCGTGAGGAGGAAAAGGGCGGCTAACATGTAGTAACTCAGCCTGCCTCCTCTTCGCCGCGGCCCGCGGCTATGGGAGCGGTACACAATCCACCTCGATGATGCACTGGCCGAAAGCTCGTCAGGCCGGGGCATCGGTGGAAAGAGGAGTTCCGGCGGTGGACCAGTGACTGAGATCCCGGTCAATCAGTCGGGAGAAGAGGGCCACCTCGGGAGAGAAAATCTCTTCCAGCTCGGCTCGAAATTGGGGCGACAGCGGCTTCCGTCGTTCCCTGGTGGTGTTCAGATCCACGATTTTCTTCTTGACAGCAACAATCCATTCCTCTCCCATCGCGCTCTTAATAGTCCGAACTGCACCGCGTAGCACATCCGGTGGCTTGCGGTAGAATTGGCGCAGCCAGGCCAGTCGTGCCCGCTTGTTCTCGTTGATCCGCGGAAAGTCGGTCCGCTGGTCGTGAGTGAGGTCCAGAAAATTGATGACGTCCGCGTAAACGGCTTGGGGAGCGGCGGTGAAATCCTCGTAAAGGATCAGCTTTACTTGGGCTGCTGGAAAGATGGAAAGCAAACGCTCCACCTGGGTTCCGAACCGACCAACCTCCTCATACTGAAGGAGGAACGCACCGCGAGATCTGGGCGGAAGATCGAGACCCCTGCGCCTCCGTTCCTGGAGGCGCCAGGCCGTCTCGAAGTCCGGCTCAACCTCTTCCGACCAGTAGAGCAGCTGCGAATGCAGCGAATACACCATATCAACCGGATTCCTGAACATCGCGATGATCTTGGCCTCCGGGTTGAACTCACGAATGTTCCGGATGGCCACCGATGACCGCAGATAGTACACGGAGGCTTCGCCAACGCGATGGTGCT